>CAIMHL010000158.1 GCA_903840825.1 uncultured beta proteobacterium | reverse complement strand
CGATGTGGTCTTGCCCTTAAGCACCGCGCTACAAGAAGAGACCCAATTACGCTACAACGGCATGCTGCAAAGCACTTGGGAGCTGCTAGCCAGCGCCCGCGCACGCCTTGACAGCGTACAGGCCGTCACCCAATCCCAACGCGACTTCTGGCTGGCCCACACCGATTTACAAGCTGTGCTTCAGGGTGCAAGCGTCACTTTTACCTCTCCCTCCAGCGCCAAAAACAACGGCACCAACGCCGCCCAAGGACACTAAGCATGAACCGCCGCAACTTCTTCCAATCAGCCGCTGTCACAGCCGTAGCCACCGCCAGCGTCAGCCGAGTGGCGATGGCTGCTTTGCCCGAGCCCGCCACCATGACGCAGGCCAGCACTGCGCCACCCCTCATTCCGCCCAACGGGCGCCCCTACAACCCGGTCGTCACCCTCAACGGCTGGACCTGCCCGTGGCGCATGAACCAAGGCGTCAAAGAATTTCATCTGGTGGCTGAGCCGGTGGTGCGCGAGATTGCGCCCGGCATGAAAGCGACACTTTGGGGCTACAACGGCCAAAGCCCAGGCCCCACGATTGAGGTGGTGGAGGGCGACCGTGTGCGCATCTATGTCACCAACAAACTGCCCGAACACACCACCATCCACTGGCATGGCCAGCGTTTGCCCAACGGCATGGACGGTGTGGGCGGCCTCAACCAGCCGCAAATACCTGTAGGTAAAACCTTCGTTTACGAGTTTGAAGCCCGCCGCCCCGGCACCTTTATGTACCATCCGCACGCCGATGAGATGACGCAAATGGCGATGGGCATGATGGGTTTTTGGGTGACGCACCCCAAATCCAAACACCCTCTCATTAGCGAGGTGCAGCGCGACTTTTGCTTCCTTCTCAATGCCTACGATGTGGAGCCCGGCGCCAGCACGCCCAAGCCCAACACCATGCTGGACTTCAACATTTGGACCTGGAACAGCCGCGCCTTCCCCGGCATTGACTCGCTCAACGTGCGCTTGGGCGACAAAGTACGCATTCGCGTGGGTAACCTCACCATGACCAACCACCCGATTCACCTGCATGGGCATGAATTTGCCGTGACTGGCAGCGATGGCGGCCCTTGGCCCATGGCCGTGCGCAGCCCCGAGGTGACCACCGACGTGGCCGTGGGCCAAATGCGCCAACTGGAGTTTTTGGCCGACGAGCCCGGAGACTGGGCTTTTCATTGCCACAAAAGCCACCACACCATGAACGCCATGGGCCACAACGTGCCCAACCTGATCGGCGTGAGCCACGCTGGGCTGGATAAAAAAATCCAGAAACTCGCCCCCGACTACATGGTGATGGGCGAAAACGGCATGGCCGACATGGGCGCCATGGAAATGCCCCTGCCCGACAACACCTTACCCATGATGACCGGCACCGGCCCGTTTGGTCCGCTGGAGATGGGCGGCATGTTTACCACTTTAAAAGTACGCAAAGACCAAAAACCCGGCGACTACAGCGACCCCGGCGACTACGCCCAACCTGCGGGCACACAAGCCTATGAGTGGACCGGCCAACTGCCGCCAACCCAAAGCCATATGAATAAATCTCCCGCCCCCCCAACCGGCAAACCCAGCCTGGAGTTAAGGGTCAAAAAACCAAACGCCACCGAGCACCAACACTGAAACCCACGCATGACAACTATGAAATCAATAGCTACTCTAGCAATCCTGGCGTGCTCTAGCGCCGTATTCGCTCACAATTCTTCTCACGCAGCCAAATCTGTTGCCGCACCCGAGCAAAAGGACTGGGGCATTGCCGGCAATGCCAAATCGGTCACGCGCACTGTCTCGGTCACCATGCTTGACACCATGCGCTTCAGCCCTGACGTGTTGGACGTCAAGGTGGGTGAAACCATCAAACTGGTCGTACAAAATAAAGGCAAGGTGCTGCACGAACTGGTCATTGGCACCAAGCCAGATCTCGACACCCACGCCGCCCTGATGGTGAAATTTCCCGACATGGCGCACGACGAGCCCTACATGGCCCATGTGGACGCAAAGAAAACCGGCCAACTCATCTGGACCTTTAACCGCGCTGGCGAGTTCGACTTTGCCTGCCTCATCAATGGCCACTACCAAAGCGGCATGGTCGGCAAAATTCGCGTTAGCGCCAAATAAGCCAAGGAAATCACCATGCAAAAACGATCGTTTTTAAACGCCGCCTTAGCACTCATAGGCGCTAGCGCCCTCAGCACCCCTTTGGCGGCTTGGGCCACCGCGAAACCGCAATTGGAGGTGTGGAAAACGGCCAGTTGCGGCTGCTGCCATGACTGGGTGAAACACATGGAAACCAATGGCTTTGAGGTGAAAGTCAACGACGTTTCTGATGCGGCCAAAAACAAACTTCGGGCTCAGCTCGGCCTGGCTGACAAACATGGCTCGTGCCATACCGCGCTCATCAATGGTTATGTAGTGGAAGGCCATGTGCCGGCCAAAGAGGTGCAGCGCTTGCTCAAAGAACGCCCCAAAGCCTTGGGCTTGTCGGTGCCCGGCATGACCATAGGCTCCCCCGGCATGGATGGCCCCGACTACCAAGGCCGCCAAGACCCTTACTCGGTGTTGCTGGTGCAACGCAACGGCAGCTCGACGGTTTATCAGGCTTACGTTTAAAGGAACTACTCTTATGAAAACCCTTACTTTGCTGAGCCTGCTGGTGCTCAGCACCCTCGCATCGGCCCAAAACACCACCACGGCACCTGAGGCGGCTACGGCCCCCACAGCGGCGGGCACAGCGGCACAGGTGTCGCCAGCCACTGACGCAACACCTGCACCTGAGGTGACCGAGACCACCGAGGCCGAGGTGCGCAAGGTCGATGCAAGCTCAGGCAAGGTCACGCTCAGGCACGGCGAGATCAAAAACCTTGGCATGCCGCCTATGACCATGGTGTTTCAGGTGAAAGACCGCGCTTTTTTAACAAAGCTAAAAGCGGGCGACCGGGTGAACTTCACGGCCGACAAGATCAAGGGCGCCTACACCGTGCTGTCGATCGAAGTCATTCAATAGCCGTTAGTATTTGGGGCATGAACGCACACCCCACACGCATAGGCGCCATCACCTTGGTGGCTGGCATTGAAGTCGGCCACTTCACCGACCCCCGCCGTCCCACCGGCTGCACCGTCATCATCGCCCGCGAAGGCGCGGTGGCGGGGGTCGATGTGCGGGGCGCAGCACCCGGCACCCGCGAGACCGACTTGCTGCACCCGTCCAATTTGGTCGAGCGCGTCCACGCCATCACGCTCGCAGGCGGCAGTGCTTGGGGCTTGGATGCGGCCAGCGGCGTGATGCAGTGGCTGGAAGAGCAGGGCATTGGCCTGCCCGTGGGTTACGGCCTGGTGCCCATCGTGCCTGCCGCCGTGCTGTTTGACTTGCCCGTAGGCAACCCCAAAATCAGGCCCGATGCGCACGCGGGCTACCAAGCCTGCGTAGCGGCCAGCAAACTGCCCCCTGAAGAAGGCAATGTCGGTGCGGGCGCAGGTACGTTGGTGGGCAAAATTTTTGGCCTGGAAAACGCCATGCGCGGTGGCATTGGCCACGCGTCCCTCACCGTAGACGGCATCACGGTGGGGGCCATCATTGCCTGCAATGCCGTGGGCGATGTGCTGGACCCGGCCACGGGAAAAATTCTGGCGGGTGCCAGAGCGGCGAACGGGACCTTGCTGAACAGCCGCCAAGCGTTGCTGGCAGGCCTAGCGCCCAAGCCCGTCTTGGCCGGCACCAACACCACCATCGGCGTGATTGCCACCGATGCTATTTTGACCAAAGCCCAAGCCCATCGCCTGGCCCAAGTGGCGCACGACGGCCTGGCCCGCAGCATCAACCCGGTGCACACGATGTCAGACGGCGACACGCTGTTTGCCATGGGCACGGGCCAGTCCGACAAAACCGCCGGCATGCTGCAACTGAGCACGATGGCTGCTGAGGTCACCGCGCTGGCGGTGGTACGGGCTATATTGGCCGCCAAGGGATTGAGCTTGGGAGGCATGACTTGGCCTGCTGCTAGGGATTTGTGAGTTCGGCACATTAACTGGCGGCTTGGTGGGGCAAATGATGGGATTCACCGGTCCCATTTCGTCAATTTCCCGGGTAATTTTCATTAGGGCTTGAGGCATTTATGAATCAAGTGAATTTTGGTAGTGAATGACTCGTTTCGACCAACTGCGGGTACTCACGGGGGGCAGCTTTCGGGCAACAGAAGTATTTTCACCATCGAGGTTCCATAAAGCTGTCACTCAATCTGCGGCATCCGAATCGTATTGCTGACGCTGGCGGCGGAAAAGTCTGGGGCAGGTCAGCAGCGATTCCGGTCTTAGAGATTTGCGATCTGCCTGCTCCATAGCAGCCACTGACAACTAGGGATCAGCCGGCGGCTTAGTGGAGGCTATTTCGTCAAAATGTACCCTCGCAATCGACCAGTTAAATTTAAGATCAGAAGCGGGTATTCGCGAGTGACCGCTTTCTGATCTCAAATTCAGAGGTAGAGGTAGAGGTGGATGCAAGTTTCTGGTCGATTCACCAATAGATTTCAGCGATTATTGTGGTACTTGGCAATAAACGAAGTGCTGAACCGACCTCCACGTCGCGCTTTCACGACTTGTAGCACCCTGACGTGGGCGATGGCATGGCGCTTCTCAATAAATTTCGGGCGCTTTAGCGCAGTCTGCCCTTTGAAGGAGCGCCGTACACTAGGTGGCTAGGCTTTTGTGACAATGTTTAAGAGGCCATTTTTGGTGTTTCTGGCTAAGGCGTCCACTCCGTGCCCAACACTGTCTGTGTAGCCCTGAATTCTGCGATTTGCGCAGGCGAATAATGAAGTTCGTGCAGCACCTCGTCGGCGCTAGAACCGATACGAACGGCGCCTTGACGGTCTTGCGCAATCTGCCCGTCAAAGCAAAACCAGGTGGGTACAAAGCATTCGGTGCGCCAGCCCGCGTGTTCCTTGGCCTGGAACTGAATAGTGGTGCTGCTAGGGTTGCGGTGCAGATCGGCCATCTCGCGCACGGTGTTG
>CAIMHL010000157.1 GCA_903840825.1 uncultured beta proteobacterium | reverse complement strand
GAAGTGATCATTGCTGTGGGTCATACCGACTCAGTCGGCGCTGACGCTTACAACCAAAACCTGTCTGTCAAGCGTTCAGAAGCCGTCAAAGCCTACTTGGTTACCAAAGGCATTGAGAAAAACCGTGTCTACACTGAAGGCAAGGGCGAGAAGCAACCTGTTGCTGATAACAAAACATCTGAAGGCCGTGCAAAGAATCGCCGCGTTGAGATCGAAGTCGTCGGTACACGCGCAAACTGATAACCCAGGTTATCTCTCATAGTCAGCCGGGTCGGCTGGCTTAAAAAACCCCGCTAGAGCGGGGTTTTTTTGTTTAGGCAGCTTTTGTATCACTCAAGCTAATTAGGTTCTTTGTATTTTGCACATAATCCTCACATGACTACAAAACTGAACGCTGACCCCGCCGAATTAGCCAAATTTTCTGACCTGGCACACCGCTGGTGGGATATGGAGGGCGAGTTCCGGCCCTTGCACCAAATTAATCCTCTTCGGCTCGCGTGGATCAAGTCACTTTGCCCATTGGATAATTTGAAGGTACTTGATGTGGGGTGTGGCGGCGGTGTGTTGTCAGATGCAATGGCCCGCGCAGGCGCGCAAGTAACGGGTATTGATCTGGCTACCAAGGCCCTGAGGGTCGCTCAGTTGCATGCGCTAGAGGCTCAAACGCCCAACGTGAATTACCGAGAAGTAAGTGCTGAGGCATTGGCGCAAGAGCAACCAGGTACGTTTGATATGGTGACCTGCATGGAAATGCTGGAGCATGTGCCAGACCCCGCATCCGTTGTTCGCGCTTGCGCCGCCTTGGTCAAACCGGGTGGATGGGTATTTTTCTCAACACTCAACCGAAACCCAAAGTCATTTCTGTTCGCTATTGTGGGTGCGGAGTATGTTTTGAATCTTTTGCCGAAGGGTACGCATGAGTACGCCAAGATGATTCGACCCAGTGAACTAGCCAGTTATTGCCGTGCGGCAGAACTTGACCTCAGGCATACCCGTGGTATGGAATACAACCCCATCACCAAGCGCTACTGGATGAGTGATGACACCAGTGTTAACTACTTGATAGCGACCCAAAAGCCAATGGGCGGTTCGCTGTGATCGTTACTGAAAGTACATTTCCCCGCATTCAAGCGGTGCTCTTTGACCTTGATGGCACTTTAATTGACAGCGCGCCAGACTTGGGCGCAGCCGCAGACAAAATGCGCCTGGATCGCGGCATGAGTTCGCTGCCCCAGTCTAGCTACCGCCCAATGGCGGGAGCGGGCGCCCGTGGAATGATAGGTGTTGCTTTTGGGATGACCCCCGATCATGTGGACTTTGCGTCCATGCGCGAAGAGTTTTTTCATAATTACGAACGCTGCATGACTCAAAGTACTTACGCCTTTGAAGGCGTTATCGAATTGATTGCGCAATTGGGCGTCTTAAATTTGCATTGGGGTGTCGTAACCAATAAGTCAGCCCGGTTCACGGACCCTTTGACCCGTGCAATGCCCTTGTTTGAGACTGCCAAAGCCGTGGTGAGCGGTGATACAACGCCTCATGCAAAGCCGCATCCTGAACCACTTTTTGAGGCGGCCAGAAGACTCGGCATTCACCCCAGTCAGTGTATGTATGTGGGTGATGACGAACGCGATATCGTCGCTGGGCTTGCAGCAGGCATGCAGACAGTAGCGGCAACCTATGGCTACCTGGGTGAAAAAGCAGACCCCAATTTATGGGGAGCCCACTCCATAATTAATTCTCCCCAAGCATTGTTGGAACTGCTGGTCAAGGCTTAAAATACTCTACTTGGGGCTGCATTGGTTTCGACGTGGGTTCGGACGCGGTGTGGTGCATGTAGAGCTGAATGTGCTCTTAAATCTGATTCAAACAAACTAACTGCAAACGACGAACGTTTCGCACTCGCTGCTTAATTGCCAGTGAGCTTTACAACAGCAGGCCGATGGGCTGGGCAAGGGGTTTCTACAGCAATTTAGGAGCTCCCGGCTGTAAAGATAATTTCATCGGCTGGCTCCGGGCTGGGGACCTGAACCCGGGGCAAGACAATAGGGTACGGGCGCCCTGTGTAGCGTGCGACTGCGCGACACAGGGGGTAAGACTTAACTCAGACCGCTAAACCTGTAGATCTGCCCGAAAAAGGCTTGCGGACG
>CAIMHL010000156.1 GCA_903840825.1 uncultured beta proteobacterium | reverse complement strand
TGTCCATGGATCTCATGGCGCGTTTGAGCACCGCGAGGTCGGTGCTGCCTTTGGCATACATATAGGTATCTGGGAAAAACCGGCCTTCAGGCGCTACGCCGGGCTTGCCTAGCAGTTCCATGATCAAATCAGGCGCAAAGCCTTTAGTAGCAGGCTTAAGCAGCTCTGCTTTTAAGAGTGCAGCCCGCACTTGGGTAAAGCTCCAACCCTCCACCAAGGTGAGCGCACGCAAAGATTCTTCGCCCCGCACGATCTGGCTTAGCAGGCTGCGCGGCGTGGTTCGGGCGTCCATTTCATAGCTGCCCGCCTTGATTTGGCGATCCTTGCCCGACAGGCGAAACCACCAATACAGCAAGCCGGGGTCCACTTTTGCACCGGCATCCTTGACGGCTTGCGCCACGCCGCGCACAGAGGTACCGGGCTCAATGGACAAGTCCAGTGTTTCAGTAGACAGGGCTAAGGGTTGGTTCAACCACCATGCCGTACCACTGCCCGCCAAGGCGAGAACCAGAAAAATTAAAGATAAAAGTCGACGCACAGCCCTACAGCCTTCCAAGAAATCAACTGAGGATGATAATTCACACCATGAAAACCACATTGAACGGCGTGACGCCACTGGCCCATTTGGGCGTTATTAAAGTAGAAGGTGCTGAGGCAGCCAAATTTTTGCATGGTCAACTGACCCAAGACTTTGACCTCCTTGGCAGCACCGAAGCGAGATTGGCTGCTTTTTGTTCGGCCAAAGGCCGAATGCAGGCCAGTTTTTTGGGCTTCAAACGTAGTCCTGACGAGATTTTGCTGATCTGCAACCGCGATGTTTTGGCCACAACCCTTAAACGTCTGTCGATGTTTGTGATGCGCGCCAAGGCCAAATTAACCGATGCCAGTGATGAATTTGCCTTGTTTGGTGTGGCCGGCGATGCTATTAAATCATTAGCTGCTCAAGCAGGCCCCATATGGTCTAGATTCGATATTGGTCTAAATAATTACATCTCACTTTACCCGGCAGACGGTGTGCCGCGCGCCCTTGTGGTGGTGCCCGTTACAGAGCCGCCTCCAGCCGGGCCAAGTTTGAGCCCAGAGGACTGGGCCTGGGGCGAGGTGCGCAGCGGAGTGGTCCTGATCAGCGCGCCCCTACATGAGGCCTTTGTGCCGCAAATGCTTAACTACGAATCGGTGGGCGGTGTGAACTTCAAAAAAGGCTGCTACCCCGGCCAAGAAGTGGTGGCGCGCAGCCAGTTTCGGGGCACCTTAAAACGCCGTGCGTATATGGTTCACGCCGATATTTTGATGACGGCGGGTCAGGAAGTCTTTCAAGCCTTG
The DNA here is from genome assembly GCA_903840825.1 of uncultured beta proteobacterium. Classification (GTDB taxonomy): domain Bacteria; phylum Pseudomonadota; class Gammaproteobacteria; order Burkholderiales; family Burkholderiaceae_C; genus Rhodoferax. The sequence continues at coordinate 8,336 of CAIMHL010000156.1, read as the reverse complement.
GACTCCGAGCAGCCTTGCGGCATGGTGGTGCAAGCGGCCCCTTCGCCAGAAGGTGGGTTTGACGCCGTGGTGTCCATGCAAGTCAGTGCCTTTGAGGCAGGCGGGCTGCACTTGGGCTCGGCCACCGGCCCGGCCCTCACCGCCACAGCCATGCCTTACCCGCTGCTCTCGGATATCTAAAACTTGATCGTGGCGGGCAGTGAACGGTGCATTTCAACATGCACAATGCCCGCTTCCTCAAACGGCTCACCGCGTGGCTCGAAACCTAGGCGCGCGTAAAACCCTTGGGCGGTGCGCTGAGCGTGTAGCAAAACCTCATGATCGCCGCGCTGGGTAGCGGCCAGCACCAAAGCCCGCAACACATCACGACCCACATTAGTGCCCCGCAAAACCCGGTTCACGGCCATACGGCCAATGCGGCTCACCCCCGGTGCGTGCTGCAACAGGCGTCCTGTGCCCACAGCCAGACCCAAGCGGTTGCGGGCTATGGCATGAACGGCGCCCTCATCGTGTTCGTCCCATTCCATGTCAACGGGAATACGCTGCTCTTCAAGAAAAACTCCGGTTCGTACCTGGCGCGCATCTTCCTCCAGGGTTTGCCAACTGCCCAACTCCACCTGCACCACCGGCTCAAAAGCCTCATAGCCCACCATGATGTCGCGCAAGGCAGCGGGCACAGGTTTTGAAGTTTGTGTGGCCGGGTCGGCAAAAACATAAATCAGTTCCCCGCTGATCAGGTGCTCTTCACCCCGAAAAATTGCCCCGGTAAACAGCAGCGACGAGGTACCGATGCGGCTGCATTTAAGCGCTACGTCCAGTTGGTCATCGGCGTGGGCTGAGGCATGAAATTCGATGCTGGCTTTTTTGACATACAACTCGCCGCCCAGCGTGTGCATGGAGGCGTCATAGGGCAAGGCCAGTGCCCGCCAGTAATCGCTCATGGCGGTGTCGAAATACATTAAATAGTGGGCGTTAAAGACAATGCGTTGCATGTCCACCTCCACCCAGCGCACGCGAAGGCGGTGAAAAAAACGGTAATCGTGGCGTTGTGATTCGCTCATAAGGTGGTGTATTCCATGAAATTATTAATTTGAGAAAGCGGCCTTGAGGGCGCGGGCAGCATCAGCGTGGGCGCGGTGTGCCTCAGGCAAAGCACGCCCCATTTTGATGAACTCATGCACCACGCCCCGGTAAATTTCTAGGTCAACCGCCACGCCTGAAGCGCGAAGCTTGTCGGCGTACATCACGCCCTCGTCCACCAAGGGGTCACATTCAGCCAGCCCAAACCAGGCCGGTGCCACACCGTCAACATCGGGGGCATTCAGGGGTGAAAAGCGCCAATCATCCCGGTCAGCTGCCGCGTGAACATAGTGGTTAAAAAAATAGGTGATGTGGGTTTCTTCAAGCAAAAACCCCCGGGCAAAGGTTTTGTGTGAGGGCGTGTCCTGGTGGGCTGCGCATCCTGGGTAAAAGAGCAGCTGCAAGGCCAATGGAAGCTGGGCATCGCGCGCCTGCACGGCGCAGGCAGTGGCCAATGTGCCCCCGGCACTGTCGCCCCCAACAGCCAAACGAGAGGCATCAAGCCCCAAAGAGCCGCCCCGCTTCGCCACCCATTGCACGGCGTCCCACGCATCATCATGGGCGGTAGGGAACTTGTGCTCGGGTGCCAAACGGTAGTTGACCGACACCACAGCGCAGTGGGCCAGTTGGCTCAAGGTTCGGCACAAGGTGTCATGCGTAGCCAAGCTGCCGATGGTGAATCCGCCGCCATGAAAATAGACCAACACCGGCAAGACGTCATCAGACGGAGCATAAACACGAACCGGCACCTCACACCCATCACGGGCAGTAAAAGTCAGGCTCTCCACCCGGTGCAACTTCGGCGCAGGAATATCCAAAATGCTGGCGCCCACCTCGTAGGCCAAGCGGGCCTGTGCTGGCGTGAGTGCGTGTATAGGCACTTGTCCGGCCCGCCCCATGCGCTCCAGAACGTGGTGCATGGCAGGCGTTAACAGGGCGCGCGGGTTGCGGTGGTGACTCATAGGTACTTGGCTTCTTGTTAAAGTGCAATCTTTAAATCCTACACTGCAAAACACCATGGCATTTATCTACTATGTGACTCAAATTCAGTTTGACTTTGGTGCCCTCAAATTACTCAAAGCCGAGTGCGCGCGCGTGGGCATCACCCGCCCGCTGATCGTGACCGACCCCGGCGTCAAAGCCGCTGGCATATTGCAAAAAGCACTCGACGCCTTGCCTGGCGTTCAAGTGGCGGTGTTTGACCAAACGCCCTCCAACCCGACTGAGGCTGCTGTGCGGGCTGCGGCTGCCGTGTTTAAAGCCCATCACTGTGATGGGCTCATTGCCTTGGGCGGTGGCAGCGCCATTGACTGCGCCAAAGGCGTGGCTATAGCGGCTACCCACGAAGGCCAGCTCAAAACCTACGCCACCATTGAAGGTGGCTCGCCGCTCATCACTGACCGCGTGGCCCCGCTCATTGCGGTTCCCACCACCAGCGGCACTGGCAGCGAGGTCGCACGAGGTGCCATCATCATCGTGGATGACCACCGAAAACTCGGTTTTCACTCTTGGCACCTGGTCCCCAAAGCCGCTATTTGCGACCCCGAGCTCACCTTAGGCCTGCCCCCTGCCCTGACCGCTGCCACTGGCATGGACGCCATCGCCCATTGCATGGAAACCTTCATGGCCCCCGCCTTCAACCCACCCGCCGATGGCATTGCCTTGGATGGACTCATGCGTGGCTGGGCCCACATTGAGCGCGCCACCAAAGACGGCCAAGACCGCGAAGCCCGCCTCAATATGATGAGCGCCTCGATGCAGGGCGCTATGGCGTTTCAAAAAGGGCTGGGCTGTGTGCACTCGCTAAGCCACAGCTTGGGCGGGGTGGACCCCCGCCTGCATCACGGCACCCTGAACGCCGTCTTTTTACCTGCGGTCATCCAATTTAATGCCAGTGCCGAGTCGATTCAAAAAGAGCAGCGCCTGCAGCGTATGGCCCACGCTATGGGTTTGAGCTCTGGCAGTGATATTGCCCAAGCCATCACGGAGATGAACGTCCGCCTGGGCTTGCCCAAAGGCTTGGCGGCTATGGGGGTAAAGGCTAGTCAGTTTGACCAAATAATCGCGGGTGCCATTGCCGATCATTGCCACAAGACCGGTCCCCGCCTCGCCAGTGAAGACGACTACAAAAATATGCTGACACAGGCCCTGTAGAGCGCCTGCTTTTGCTGGCGTTTTGGGCTTATTCGCAGGGTTTCACCCAACTAGAGCAATGAATGGCATCAACTTTGCGTGTACTGTGTCAAGGTTCGATTTCGTCTTACCGAATTTAAGAGTCAAACTATGTCAATTCATGCTGCACTGAATCACGTTACTCATTACAAATACGACCGTTTGGTTAATTTGGGGCCTCAAGTCATTCGTTTGCGCCCTGCCCCGCATTGCCGCAGCAAAATAATTTCATATTCCCTCAAGATTGACCCGGTTGACCACTACATCAACTGGCAGCAAGACCCCTTTTCAAACTATCAGGGGCGTCTGGTTTTTGAGAAAAAAACACGTGAATTTAAAGTGACGGTGGACTTGGTGGTGGAGATGGCGGTCTACAACCCGTTTGATTTCTTCTTGGAGCCCAGTGCAGAAAATTTCCCCTTCAAGTATGAAAACCTCCTTAAGCAGGAGTTGGCACCCTACCTGGCCGCTGACCACCTCACCAAACGCATCAAAGCATGCCTAGCGCGCATTGACCGCAGAAAGCGCCGCTCGATTGACTTTTTGGTCGATGTCAACCAAATGGTGCACCATGACATCAGCTACCTGATACGCATGGAGCCCGGCGTGCAAACAGCCGATGAAACCCTGAAACTGGGTTCGGGCTCATGCCGCGATTCGGCTTGGCTGTTGGTGCAACTGCTGCGTCACTGCGGTCTGGCTGCGCGCTTCGTCTCGGGCTATCTCATTCAATTGAAACCCGATGTCAAATCGCTTGATGGCCCCAGTGGCACCGATGTCGACTTTACTGATCTGCACGCCTGGTGCGAGGTTTACTTGCCCGGTGCAGGCTGGGTGGGTCTGGATGCCACCTCGGGCTTGCTGGCCGGCGAAGGCCATATTCCGTTGGCTTGCACGCCACAACCCTCAGGCGCCGCGCCTATTGAAGGCGGCATGGACCTGTGCGAGGTTGAGTTTGAGCACAGCATGTCGGTCACACGCATTTACGAGTCACCGCGGGTGACCAAGCCCTACACCGAGGAGCAATGGCTTGAGGTCATGGCCTTGGGAGATGCTGTTGACAAAGAACTGCTTGAGGGCGATGTTCGTTTAACGATGGGGGGCGAACCCACTTTTGTGGCCGTCGATGACCGCGATGCACCAGAATGGAACATCGATGCACTGGGTCCCACAAAGCGGGGGTTTGCCACCGAATTGGTGCAAAAACTGCGTGAAGAATACGGCCAAGGCGGTTTTCTCCACTTCGGGCAAGGCAAGTGGTACCCCGGTGAGCAACTGCCCCGCTGGGCGCTCAGCATTTACTGGCGCGCCGACAAAGCCCCCATTTGGGCGAACCCCAGCCTTTTTGCCGATGAGCGCGTGCCCACCCACTACACCCCTGAAGATGCCCGCCAGTTCACAGAAACGCTGGCCGCCAAATTGGGCATCACCAGCGAATTTATGCAAAGCGCGTTTGAAGACGTTTGGTACTACCTGTGGCGTGAGCGTCGCTTGCCCGTGAACGTGGACCCCTTCAATTCCAAGCTAGACGATGAAATGGAGCGCGCCAGACTAAGGCGCGTGTTCGAGCAAAAACTCGACACCGTGGTGGGTTATGTCCTGCCTGTGAAGGTGTCAGAGAAAACGGGCTCTGGTGGCCCAGTTTGGACGACTGGCTCCTGGTTCCTGCGCGATGAGCGTCTGTACCTCATGCCCGGCGATTCGCCCATGGGCCTGCGCCTGCCGCTGGACTCCTTGCCTTGGGTTAGCGAGGCCGACTACCCCTATTTGCTGGAGCAAGACCCCAGCGCGCCCCGCGCCGGCTTGCCTGAGCACGGCACTATCGCCGCGCGTTATGCCCCTGAAGCCTCCCGCAAGCTGCAGGTATCCAGTGCGCACAGCCCTGCAACGGCATCCAACGCCCAAAGCCTGAGCCAAACCGAGCCTTCCGACTTTTCACGCACGCCAAAACCCAAGGAATCCGCCAGCTGGGTAACCCGCACTGCGCTGTGCGTCGAGGCGCGCGATCCTCGCCGGGCCAGTGGCCCCAAGGCAGAAACCGTGGGTGAAAAATCCAGCGCCTTGTACATCTTCATGCCGCCACTGGAGAAACTAGAAGATTACCTGGACCTTCTGGCCGCCATAGAAGCCACCGCCGAGGAATTGAAGGTCAAAATTGTGCTGGAAGGCTACCCGCCACCGCGCGATCCCCGCCTCAAACTATTGCAAGTGACCCCTGACCCAGGCGTGATTGAAGTCAACATCCACCCGGTCACAAACTGGGGTGACTTGGTCAAAAACACCGAGTTTTTATACGGCGTGGCCTTTGAGGCGCGCCTGTCTGCTGAAAAATTCATGAAAGACGGGCGCCACACTGGCACCGGCGGCGGCAACCATTTTGTTATGGGCGGCGCAACCCCCAACGACAGCCCGTTTTTGCGGCAGCCTGAGCTGCTCGCCAGCCTGCTGCTTTACTGGCACAACCACCCGTCATTAAGTTATTTGTTCAGCGGCATGTTTGTCGGCCCTACCAGCCAAGCGCCACGCGTTGATGAAGCCCGCAACGACCAACTCTACGAGCTTGAGATTGCGATTGAGCAGATCTACAAAAACCGGGAAATTTACGGTCAAAGCATGCCTCCGTGGCTGGTTGACCGCACCTTGCGCAATATCCTGATTGACGCCACCGGCAACACACACCGCAGTGAGTTCTCGATCGACAAAATGTATTCCCCAGACTCCGCCACGGGGCGCTTGGGTTTACTGGAGCTGCGCGCTTTTGAGATGCCGCCACATCCCCGCATGAGCATCGTGCAGCAATTGCTGCTGCGCGCATTGGTTGCCCGCTTCTGGAAAACGCCTTACAAAGCGCCCGCCACTCGCTGGGGTACAGAGCTGCACGACCGATTTCTACTGCCCACCTTCATCAAAATGGACTTTGATGATGTGATGGTAGAGATGCGAAGTGCAGGTTTCGCCTTTGACACCAGTTGGTTTGCCCCCCACTACGAGTTCCGCTTCCCCATTGTGGGCACCATCAAGTCGTCCAGTGTTGAGATAACCCTGCGCAACGCCTTGGAGCCTTGGCATGTGATGGGAGAAGAAGGCGCCCCTGGCGGCACGGCCCGTTACGTGGACTCATCCCTGGAACGCATAGAAGTCAAAGTCACCGGGCTTAATGAAAGCCGCTATGTGGTCACCTGCAACGGCCGCGCCCTGCCCTTGCAATCAACCGGCACTACGGGTGAATATGCGGCAGGGGTTCGATACAAAGCCTGGAACCCGCCTTCAGCCTTGCACCCCAGCATCGGTATCCACACGCCGCTCACCTTTGACATTGTCGACACCTGGATGAAGCGCTCTATTGGCGGATGTCAGTATTTTGTGGCCCACCCGGGTGGACTCAATCCCGACACCTTCCCGGTGAACTCTTTTGAGGCCGAAAGTCGCAGAATGTCCCGATTTACCGAGATGGGCCACACCCCAGGAACGCTGGTCGTGCCCCCAGCCAGCATCAACGTAGCCGCCAGCCGAGAGTTTCCATTTACGCTGGATTTGCGGCGAAACTAAGAAGTGAATGTAGCCACCATTTTGGGTGTGATCTACGAGCAGGCTAAACAACCACACTGCCGAATTTTGTTCAAAATAAAGTGGTTATTTAGTCCAAGGATTAATCACATCCAAACCAAGGCCCGCAAAATTCCTTTTGTTTCGTGTCACCATGCTGAGGCCATGCTGCACCGCGGCTGCGGCCACCAGACGACCCCAACGGCCTGCAACCGGCGCATCAACAGGCAATATGCGACCAGCAAAAAAACCGGGCAAGTCCGTCTCCAGCCAGTCCATCAGGGCCATTCGGCGCCGACACTCATGCAAGAAGCGGGCAAACTTGGTCCCGCTGAGGGTCTTCGAGCCGCCACTTATGCGACGCTGTTTGGACTGATTTCCGCAACAGGGTTGCGCATAGGTGAAGCCCTTGGGTTGGCTGATATTGATGTGGACTTGGTGGCGGGTGTACTGACGGTGCGCGGCGCCAAGTTTGGCAAGTCCCGATTGGTGCCAGTGCATCCAAGTGTGATCGCGCCCCTGGCCGCCTACCGTGCGACACGCATGAAGCAGGTGCCTAACGCGCCGCAGTCACTGTTTTTTGTGGGCTCGCGTGGGGTACATCGTGGTGAGCCGCTGGGTGACAGGCAAGTCCACCGCATCTTCAAGCAGTTACGTACACAGCTTGGCTGGGTTGATCGTGGTGGTCATGGGCAGCCACGCATCCATGATTTGAGGCACAGCTTTGCCGTGAAACGATTGACGTTGTGGCATGAGCAAGACCTGGATCTAAACCAAAGGATGTTGGCTTTATCGACTTACATGGGGCACGCCAGGATTTCACACACCTACTGGTATCTCACCGGTGTTCCTGAATTGATGGCTTTGGCCGGTGCCAGGTTTGAATGCTTTGCATGTGCCGGGGAGTTCGATCATGAATAATTCCAGCGTTTCTCCCAGTTTCCCTTCACTGGTGCAATCGTTCTTCACCGAACATTTAACGAAACAGCGCGCCTTGAGTTCTCGTACCGTGGTCGCCTATCGCGATGCCTTTGTTTTGTTTTTGGACTTCGCACAAAAGCGACTGCAAAAGCCACCCACTGCGTTTTTGCTCGCCGACATTACTCCTGCCCTCATTCTGGCCTTTCTTGATCATCTTGAAATTGACCGCCACAACGCAGTGCGCAGTCGCAATGCAAGATTGGCTGCACTGCGCTCATTTCTGAAGTTCGCTGGGCGCAGGGATGTCGCAGGGTTGCATGTCGTTGAGCAGGCATTGGGGGTGCCGATGAAGAGATTTGAGCGGCCGATGCTCGGATTTCTCTCCCGTGACGAGATGCTTGCCGTGATCGGCCGCCCCGGCCAGAGTTGGACCAGCCAACGTGACTGCTTGCTGATGGCGTTGATGTACAACACAGGCGCTAGAGTTTCGGAGGTGATTGGCGTCAAGGTGTCTGATGTCGTCCTGGATACCTCAGCTTGCGTGCACTTGCATGGTAAAGGTCGAAAGGATCGCTCTGTCCCACTCTGGCGATCAACGGTCAAGTCGGTTCGTCAGT
>CAIMHL010000155.1 GCA_903840825.1 uncultured beta proteobacterium | reverse complement strand
GTTTGTTCAGTACCGCGAAAAAGAAATGGGCCAGGGCGGCCTGATGAAGGGCAAAGACTTGTCCAGCACCTTCAGTTTCTTGCGCCCCAATGACTTGGTCTGGAACTACGTGGTGGGCAACTACCTGAAGGGTGAAACACCGCCCCAGTTTGACCTGCTTTACTGGAACGGTGACTCCAACAACTTGCCTGGCCCTTTTTACGCCTGGTACCTGCGCAACACCTACCTTGAAAACAACCTGGTCAAGCCCGGCAAAGCCGTGGTGTGTGGCGAGAAGGTTGATTTGCGTTTGGTTGATATACCGATCTACATTTACGGCTCGCGTGAAGACCATATCGTGCCTATTGGTGGCGCGTATGCCTCGACGCAATTCTTGCCCGGTAAAAAACGGTTTGTGATGGGGGCCTCGGGCCACATTGCCGGGGTTATAAACCCACCGGCCAAAAACAAGCGCAGCCACTGGATTCGTGAAGACGGCAAGTTACCCAAAACTCATGCGCAGTGGCTTGAAGGCGCCACCGAGCTTCCAGGCAGCTGGTGGACCGACTGGTCTGAGTGGCTGGCTGCCCAAGCGGGCAAGCAAGTTGCAGCGCCTAAAATTTATGGCAAGGGCAAATACAAAGCCATTGAGGCAGCCCCAGGCCGCTACGTTAAAGCCAAAGCCTAATTAATTTTTATCACCTGGAGAGAGAAAAAATGGAAGACATCGTTATCGTTTCAGCAGCCCGTACCGCCGTTGGCAAGTTTGGCGGAACCCTGGCCAAGACGCCAGCCACCGAGTTGGGTGCTACCGTCATTCGTGATTTGCTGGCACGCACAGGCGTGGGCGCTGACCAAATTGGCGAAGTCATCATGGGCCAGGTGCTGGCTGCAGGCGCGGGCCAAAACCCGGCGCGTCAGGCTTTGATCAAAAGCGGCATTGCCAAAGAAACCCCAGCGCTCACCATCAATGCCGTTTGCGGCTCTGGCCTCAAGTCCGTCATGCTGGCTGCCCAAGCAGTGGCCTACGGCGACAGCGACATTGTGATTGCTGGCGGCCAGGAAAACATGAGCGCCTCGCCTCACGTCTTGCTCGGCTCACGCGATGGCCAGCGCATGGGCGACTGGAAAATGATTGACTCCATGATCGTGGACGGCCTGTGGGACGTGTACAACCAATACCACATGGGCATTACCGCTGAAAACGTGGCCAAGGCCTACAGCATCACGCGCGACATGCAAGACGCCCTGGCCCTGGCCAGCCAGCTCAAAGCAGTCGCGGCACAAGACGCCGGTAAGTTCAAAGACGAGATTGTTCCTTTCAGCATTGCCCAGAAAAAAGGCGACCCACTGGTGTTTTCTGCTGATGAATACATCAACCGCAAAACCAACGCCGAAGTGTTGGCTGGTCTGCGCCCCGCGTTTGATAAAGCCGGTGGTGTGACCGCTGGTAACGCCTCAGGCATCAATGACGGCGCTGCTGCTGTCATGGTGATGACGGCCAAGAAAGCCGCCGCTTTGGGCTTGACCCCGATGGGCCGCATTGCCAGCTTTGCCACCAGTGGACTCGACCCCGCCTTGATGGGCATGGGCCCCGTGTCAGCCTCCAAAATTGCCTTGGCCCGTGCCGGTTGGAACGCCGCCGACCTGGACCTGTTGGAAATTAACGAAGCCTTTGCAGCACAAGCCTGTGCGGTTAATCAACAAATGGGCTGGGATACCTCAAAAGTCAACGTGAATGGCGGCGCCATTGCGATTGGCCACCCTGTGGGGGCGTCCGGTTGCCGTATATTGGTGACGCTGCTGCATGAAATGCAGCGCCGCGATGCCAAAAAAGGTATTGCCAGCTTGTGTATCGGTGGTGGTATGGGCGTCGCCCTGACGATCGAGCGCTAAGTTTTAGGTTGGTAGAAAAATAGACAGTTCATTAACAAAGAGGAAACAAAAATGAGTCAAAAAGTAGCTTACGTCACCGGTGGTATGGGCGGCATCGGGACCGCCATTTGCCAACGGCTTCACGCCGATGGTTTTAAGGTGATTGCAGGCTGCGGCCCCACCCGTGACCACGCCAAGTGGATTGCAGAACAAGCAGCTTTAGGCTTCACGTTCTACGCTTCGGCTGGCAATGTGGGCGACTGGGATTCCACAGTTGAGGCCTTCGAGAAAACCAAAGCCGAGCACGGCACCATTGACTTGCTGGTCAACAACGCGGGTATTACCCGTGACCGCATGTTTTTGAAAATGACGCGCGAAGACTGGGACTCTGTCATTGAGACTAACCTGAACTCCATGTTCAATGTCACCAAGCAAGTGGTGGCCGACATGGTTGAAAAGGGTTGGGGCCGCATTGTCAACATCTCGTCGGTCAACGGCGAAAAAGGCCAAGCGGGTCAAACCAACTACTCGGCTGCCAAAGCCGGTATGCACGGTTTCACCATGGCGCTGGCGCAAGAACTTGCCACCAAAGGCGTGACGGTCAACACCGTGAGCCCAGGCTACATTGGTACCGACATGGTGAACGCGATTCGCGAAGACGTGCTGGCCAAAATTGTGGCGACTATTCCGGTGAAGCGCCTGGGCAAGCCCAGCGAGATTGCCTCCATCATTGCGTGGCTGGCCTCAGAAGAAGGCGGCTACTCCACAGGCGCTGACTTCTCGGTCAATGGCGGCTTGCACATGGGTTAATGCCTTTTTGAAGGCTCTTGAAAAACCCGCCTTGCGCGGGTTTTTTTTATGTGTTTTTGGGGTCTAAGACACGCCACCCGCAGATCAGTCCTTGATGCTGTAGTCCCAAGGCCCGCAGTACTTCAATTTTCATGCGCTGGCTAGCAGGTGTGCTTTGAAAATCGATGCAATGGGGGAGAGCTTCTTGCCTTTGGGGTGAACAACATGCCATTGGGACTCGACAGGAAATCCCTCGACGTTCAGGACCGTTACCCCGTGCTCCCTGGCATTGCCGTGCAGGGCGTGGCTGGAGATTAAAGAAATGCCCAGGCCACCGGCCACCGACTCCTTGATGGCCTCGTTGCTGCCAAGTTCAAGGCGCAGGTTCGGGCGAAACTTCAGCTTCTTGAAGCAGTGGTCCACCGCCATGCGGGTGCCTGAACCTGTCTCCCGCAGAATGAACCTCTGCCCCGCAAGTTCGGACAGCGACAGCGAACTCTGTTTTGCCAGAGGGTGGGCGCTGGCGCAGATCATGACCAGGGGGTTGGCCATGAAAACTTCGTCCACCAAATCCAAGTCCGTGGGTGGGACCGACATCACGTAGAGGTCATCCAAGTTGTTGCGCAACCGGGCCACCACACCGTCACGGTTCAGGACTTCCATTGACACGTCTATCTCCGGATAGCGTGTACAAAAGCTACCCAGGAGCCGTGGCACAAAGTACTTGGCCGTGCTTACCAGCGCTACACGCAGCTTGCCCCGCGTGTAGCCCTTGAGGGCATCAATCCGTTGTTCAAAACCATCCCATTCTGTAGACACTGCGCGGGCAGTTTGAGCCAGTTCATTGCCCACCTCCGTCATGTACACCCTACGGCCCACCAGCTCGTAGATGGGCAGACCGATGGCGTCCGCGACATCCTTTAGCTGCATGGAGGCAGTGGGTTGGGTCACATGCATCATGCGTGCTGCTCCGCTCACGCTGCCAGTTTCAGCCAGTGCCAGCACCAAGCGCAATTGGCGGAAAGAAATATTCATAGGTTTTTATCTATGTAAAAGTATTTGTAAATCGATTTTACAAGATGCCCGATATTGCCTAGCATCGGTGCGAAGGAAATCAAACATGCAAAATCTACTTGACCCAGCCATTCTCTTTTTTATCTTTGGGGTGCTCGCCGGCGCTGTCAAATCAAACCTCGAGATCCCCCAGCCCATTTCTCGCTTTCTGGCACTGTACCTTTTGATGGCTCTGGGCCTAAAGGGCGGCTTTGCGCTGGCACACTCCGGTTTTACCCCTCAAGTGGCGACCAGTTTGGGGTGTGCCATCTTATTGGCCGTCGTTGTGCCTTTGCTTGGTTATTGGGTACTGCGCAGGGTGTTGTCTGGTTTTGATGCAGCAGCAGTGGCCGCAACTTATGGCTCGGTCAGTGCAGTGACCTTTGTGACAGCGGTTCAGACTCTGGAAAACCAGCAAGTGGAGTTTGGCGGTTACATGTCAGCGGCCATGGCCTTGATGGAGTCGCCCGCCATCATTCTTGCCATTGTGTTCGCCAACGCATTGAGGCAAAAGCAGGCTAATGCTGTTGTCTCGTCCAGCGACGGTGCCGGCGTGTTATCTCTGGGCCATTCTCCCCAGCGTGCCAGCGTGCCGTTTGGCAAGATTTTGCATGAGTCCTTTACCGACGGTGCACAACTGCTGTTGCTGGGGGCCATGCTTATTGGCATTCTCAGCGGGGATGCCGGCAAGGCGGCGATGCAGCCGTTTTCAGGCGACCTGTTTAAAGGCATGCTGGCGTTCTTCTTGCTCGACATGGGGCTCTTGACCGCGCGCAGTTTGCCGCAGGTTAGGGGCAAGTCGCCCTGGTTGCTCGCCTATGCGGTGGCTGCTCCCTTGGCGCACGCCGGGCTTGCGCTTGGCCTTTGCGCCTTGTTGGACATTCCTGTTGGAGATGCCATCCTGCTCATGGTGCTTGCAGCCAGTGCCTCGTATATCGCTGTCCCCGCTGTCATGCGGCACGCTATTCCAGAGGCGAACCCGTCGCTCTATTTCGGTCTGTCACTGGGCATTACCTTTCCCTTGAACATCCTCTTTGGCATACCGCTGTACACCTATGTCGCTAAAGCTGTTTTGACTTGAGGGGGAAAGCCCATAGGTGCTGACCAGAAGCTGAGGTGCAAACAGCCTAATAAAGCCCTTACCATCAGTCCCACAAGAACCCAAACCTGGGTTCTACCCCAACAAAGCCCAAGGCATGACCACACCCCCCATCGTTTCAAACCCTGAGCAAGTCGAATGTGTCGTCATCGGCGCGGGTGTCGTAGGGCTGGCCGTGGCCCGTGCTTTGGCTTTGGCTGGGCGCGAAGTGCTGGTGTTGGAGGCAGCCAACGCGATTGGCACCGGCACCAGTTCGCGCAACAGCGAGGTGATCCATGCGGGTATTTATTACACGCCGGGCTCGCTCAAAGCGCGCTTGTGTGTGCAGGGCAAGCAGGCGCTATACGCCTACTGTGCTGAGCGGGGCATTGGCCACCGGCGCTGCGGCAAGTTGCTGGTGGCAGCCCACCTTGACCAACTGGCCCAGTTGCAGGGCATTGTTGAAAAAGGCCGGCACAACGGGGTGGATGATTTGGTGATGCTCAGCCAGACCGAAGCGCAGGCTATGGAGCCTGCGCTGCGATGCGAAGGCGCTGTGTTCTCACCCAGCACCGGCATTGTGGACAGTCACGCTCTCATGATTTCACTCCAAGGCGATCTTGAAAATGCGGGTGGCATGGTGGTGCTGAATTCTGCGCTTGAGCGCGCCGTGGGTGTGCCGGGCGGCGTTCAGTTGTTCACCCAAGACGGCACTTGCCTGCAAGCCAACATGGTGGTCAACGCAGCGGGCCTGCACGCTCCGGCGGTGGCGGCACGGCTGCAAGGGCTGGCCGCGCACCATGTGCCCCAAGCTTACTTTGCCAAGGGCAACTACTTTACGTTGGCGGGGCGCGCGCCGTTTTCTCACTTGATTTACCCCGTGCCCCAGGCGGCAGGTTTGGGGGTGCATTTAACGCTTGATTTGGGCGGGCAGGCCAAGTTTGGCCCGGATGTGCAGTGGGTGGAGTCCGCCGACGATCTCGTCGTGGACCCGGCTCGGGGAGACGCCTTTTATGCCGAAGTGCGCCAATACTGGCCCGAGTTGGCGGATGGCGCTCTGATCCCTGGCTATGCGGGTATTCGCCCCAAAATCCACGCGCCTGATGCGCCTGCCTGTGACTTTTTGATTCAAGGCCCCGCCACACACGGCGTAGCGGGTTGGGTCAACCTGTTTGGCATCGAGTCCCCCGGCCTGACCAGCGCGCTGGCCTTGGGTGACTACGTGGTAGCTCAATTAGCTGCTATTAAATAAATAGCTTCTTTAGTATATAAAAAGGGCCCTAGAAGGTCTTTTTAATCATATTTGCGGCTTGCTTCACCAAGTCTGGGCCTTGATAGATCAGGCCGGTGTAAATTTGCACCACATCGGCCCCCGCCCTGATTTTGCTCACCGCATCTTCGGCACTCATCACGCCGCCCACGCCAATGATGGGGTAGCTTTTGCCCAGGGCTGCACGCAGCTGGCTAATCACGCGGTTGCTCATGGCGAGCACCGGCTTGCCGGACAGCCCACCGGCCTCGGCCTCATACGTCATGCCTTTAACCGCTTCACGGCTGAGCGTGGTGTTGGTGGCAATCACGCCGTCCATGTGGTGGCGCTGCAAGGTGGCGGCAATCAGGCTGACTTGAGTCTCATCAAGATCAGGCGCAATTTTGACAAAGATGGGCGTGCGCTTGCCATGCTTGAGCGCCAGTGCCTCGCGGCGCTGGTCAATGGCGCCTAGCAGCTGGTCCAGCGCCTCGTCACTTTGCAGCGCCCGCAGGTTTTTGGTGTTGGGGCTAGAAATATTGATGGTGACGTAGTCGGCATAGGGGTAGACGCCGTCCAGGCCGAGCAGGTAGTCATCGGTAGCCCGTTCTATGGGGGTGGCGGCGTTTTTGCCGATGTTGAGCCCCAGCAGCATCGGGGTTTTGACCCTAAGGCAGGCGCTCTGACGCTGGCGGTAAAAGTTTGAGCGCTTCACATTGGCAATAAACGCGTCCAGGCCGTCGTTGTTGAAGCCGAGCCGGTTGATGAGCGCTTGCGCGTCGGGCAGGCGAAACATGCGGGGCTTGGGGTTGCCAGGCTGCGCCAGCGGCGTGACCGTGCCCACCTCTACAAAGCCAAAACCCATAGCGCCCAGGCCGTCAATGCAGCGGGCATTTTTGTCCAGCCCCGCGGCCATACCCACCCGGTTGGGGAAGGTCAGCCCGGCCAGTTGGATGGGGTCCTCTACGCGTGCAGAAGAAAATATCTTTTGCAAAGGCGTGCCTTGCAAGGCGGCCAAGCCTTTAATCGTCACATCGTGGGCAAGCTCAGGGTCCATGCTAAATAAAAACGGGCGGGCGAGGGCGTAGGGGACGAGAGACATCGGATAATTCCTGTAGATTTTTTGTTTCTGTTTTCAACAACTCACCCGATTTTCCCAGATGACACACCCTAATTCCCCCGCCGCCCCGATTCTTTCTCAAGACGAACTCAAAACCTTGGTGGGCCAGGCCGCTTTGCAGTACGTGGTGTCCGGCGATATTGTGGGTGTGGGCACGGGTTCAACCGTCAATAAATTTATTGATGCGCTGGCCACCATCAAAGACCAGATCAAAGGCGCCGTATCCAGCTCCGAGGCCAGCACTTTGCGCCTGAAGGCTTTGGGCATTCCCGTGTTTGACTCCAACGAGGTGCCGCAGCTGTCGGTGTACATCGATGGTGCTGACGAGATTGATGGCCACGGCCACATGGTCAAGGGCGGCGGTGCGGCGCTCACGCGCGAGAAAATTGTGGCGGCGCAATCAATTAGGTTTGTCTGTATTGCCGATGAATCCAAGCTGGTGGACAAGCTGGGCAAGTTTCCGCTGCCGGTCGAAGTGATTCCCATGGCGGCCCAGCGCATCATGGCCCAGTTTGCCGCGATGGGGGGGCAAGCATCCATTCGCCTGAAAGACGGCCAGCCGCTTATCACCGACAACGGCCAGATCATCCTTGATGTGTTGGGCCTGCAAATTGAAGACCCGCTGGCCTTTGAGACCCAAGTGAGCCAGTGGCCAGGCGTAGTGACCGTGGGCGTGTTTGCCCACCAAAAAGCCCAAGTGTGCCTGCTGGGTACTGCCACCGGCGTTAAAACGTTGATGTTTTAAGACCGGCGGTGCCTGAATACTCAGGCTTTCTCCGACATGCCCTGGTGGCGCAGCAGGGCGTCCAGGTTGGGTTCGCGGCCGCGGAAGGCTTTGAACGATTCGATGGCGGGGCGGCTGCCGCCGACTTCCAAAATGGACTGCAGGTACTTTTTGCCCGTCTCGGCATTGGGCAAGCCTGAGGCGTCGGCGGTTTCCTCAAAAGCGGCGTAGGCATCGGCGCTCAGCACCTCGGCCCATTTGTAGCTGTAGTAACCCGCCGCATAGCCTCCAGCAAAAATATGGCTAAAGGTGTGCGCAGTGCGGCTCCACTCTGGTGGCTGCAACACCGACACTTCGGCGCGCACCTGATTAAGCAGGGGCATCAAATCCAGCGCCGGGTCGTGGGCGGTGTGCAGCAGCATGTCAAACAGCGAGAACTCAATTTGGCGCAAGGTTTGCATGCCGCTTTGGAAATTCTTGGCGGCCAGCATCTTGTCATACAAGGCACGGGGCAGGGGCTCGCCGGTGTCTACGTGGGCGGTCATGTGCTTGAGCACATCCCATTCCCAGCAAAAGTTTTCCATAAACTGGCTGGGCAGCTCCACCGCATCCCACTCCACGCCGCTGATGCCGGAGACGTCGTGCTCATTGACTTGGGTGAGCAAGTGGTGCAGGCCGTGGCCAAACTCATGAAACAAGGTGGTCACGTCGTCATGCGTCAAGAGCGCGGGCTTGCCGTTGACACTGGAGGCAAAGTTGCACACCAGTTGGGCCACCGGCGTTTGCAGTTGGTGCGTGTCGGGGCGCAACCAGCGCGTGCGCACGTCGTCCATCCAGGCACCACCGCGTTTGCCGGTGCGGGCTGAGGGGTCCAGGTAAAACTGGCCCACCAATTGGCTGGCCCGCTCAATGCGGTAAAACTCCACACCAGCGTGCCAAACGGGCGCTTTGTCAGACTTGATGTGGACTTCAAACAGGGTCTCGATAATCTTGAACAAGCCCGCCAGCACTTTGGGTGCCGTGAAGTATTGTTTGACTTCTTGCTCGCTGAAGGCGTAGCGCGCTTCCTTGAACTTTTCGCTGACATACGGCCAGTCCCACGCTTGCGGGTTGGAGAGCCCCAGGTGTTGCTGGGCAAATTCGCGCAGGTCAGCCAAGTCTTTTTCGGCAAACGGGCGGGCTTTGACAGCCAGGTCACGCAAAAAGTCGATCACATGCTGGGGCGTCTCGGCCATTTTGGGCACCACGGAGAGTTCACCAAAGTTGTTAAAGCCCAGAAGTTGGGCTTCCTCCAGCCGCAAGGCCAACATCTCACTGATGATGGCCGAGTTGTCAAATCGGTGCATGTCCACATCGGCCTGATTCGAGGCGCGCGTCACGTAGGCCCGGTAGAGCTTTTCACGCAACGCGCTGCTTTTGGCAAACTGCATCACAGGCAGGTAGCTCGGCATTTTGAGGGTGAGCTTAAAACCCTCTTTGCCCTCGGCCTTGGCTGCTTCGAGTGCGGTTTGCTGCACGTCGTCAGGCACGCCGTCCAGTTCATCGGCTTGTGCGTAATACGAAAACGCATCGGTGGCGTCCAGTGCGTTTTCGCTGAACTTTTGGCTCAACTCAGCCTGGCGCTCGGCCATAGCGGCAAAGCGTTCACGGGCTTCGCCTTGCAACTCGGCACCGCCCAGCACGAAGTTACGCACGGCATTTTTGTGGGCTTGGCGCTGCTCGGTGTTGAGTGTAGCCACGTCAATGGCTTTGTATTTGGCGTAGAGCCGCTCGTCGGCACCCAGTCGGGTGAAAAATTCGGTGATTTTGGGCAGCGCTTCGTTGTAGGCGGCGCGCAACTCGGGCGTATCGGCCACGCTGTTGAGGTGGCTCACGGCGCCCCAGGCGCGGCTGAGTTTTTCGGTGGCCACATCCAGCACGGCGGCAATATCCGTCCAGCGGGCGGGGAAGTCAGCGGTCGTGACCGTTTCAAGCGCCGCGCTGGCACCGGCCAGCAGCAAGTCAACAGCAGGTGCGACGTGGTCGGGCTTGATCTGGTCAAAAAGTGGCAGATCGTCAAAGGAGAGTAGAGGATTGTTCATGTGGTTTAGATAGCGGCGCGTTCAGCGGCTTCAAGGGTGTTGACCAACAACATCGTAATCGTCATGGGGCCAACCCCGCCCGGCACAGGGGTGATGTGGCTGGCCACAGCTTTGACGCCTGCAAAGTCCACATCGCCGCAGAGCTTGCCCTCGTCGTTGCGGTTCATGCCCACGTCAATCACGATGGCGCCGGGTTTGACCATGTCAGCGGTCAACACGTTGCGCTTGCCCACCGCAGCCACCACCACGTCAGCCTGGCGGGTGTGAAAACCGATGTCCGGGGTGGCGCTGTGGCACACGGTGACGGTGGCGTTGGCTTGCAAGAGCAGCAGGGCCATGGGTTTGCCTACGGTGTTGGAGCGCCCAATCACCACCGCGTGCTTGCCGCGCAAGTCAATACCGGTGCTCTCGATCAGCTTCATGCAGCCATACGGGGTGCAGGGGCGAAAGCCGGGCTGACCCGTCATCAGTTCTCCTGCGCTCAGTGTGGCAAAGCCATCGACGTCTTTGGCCGTTGAAATAGCCTCAATCACCTTGTGCGGGTCAATGTGTTTGGGCAGGGGCATTTGCACCAAAATGCCGTGAATGCTGGGGTCCACGTTAAGGGCGGCGATGCGCGCTAGCAACTCGGCCTCGGTCAAGGTGGCCCCGTACTTTTCAAACACCGAGTGCACGCCGGTATCCAAGCAACCCTTCACCTTGTTGCGCACATACACCGCGCTGGCAGGGTCTTCGCCCACCAAAATGACGGCCAAGCCGGGCGTGACGCCACGGGCTTTGAGGGCGACGATGCGTTGGGCGACGTCAGCACGCAGCTGAGCAGAGAGGGCAACACCATCAATAATTTGGCCTAGTGGTGAAGTGATCATGGTTAATTTTCTAAGTAAAAAAGCCCGCTAGTCCATACTGGGCGGGCTTAAGCAGCTATTAAAAGGGGACTGAGACTAGGCCTTGACGGCGGCTTGACCCAAGGCGATTTTGAGCAAGTCGGCCACGGTGTTGGCACTGAGCTTTTCCATGATGTTGGCCCGGTGGGCCTCCACCGTCTTGATACTGATGCCGAGGTCGTCCGCAATTTGTTTGTTCAGGCGCCCGGCCACAATGCGCTCCAGCACCTGGGCTTCGCGCATGGTCAGGCGGGCCATGAGGGCCTCGCGACTGGCCGCACTTTGGTGTTCAGCAAATGAGCCTTTGGCTTGCTCCAGCATGCGCTCAACCAGAGGAACCAGTTGGTCTTCTTTGAAGGGCTTCTGAATGAAATCCATAGCCCCTTTTTTCATGGTGTCCACAGCCATGGGCACGTCGCCGTGGCCGGTGATGAACACGATGGGCAAGGGCGAGTGAATCTCCATTAATCGGTTCTGGAGCTCAAGGCCCGTCATGCCGCCCATGCGGATGTCCACAATCAGGCAGGCGACTTCGCGGGCATCGTAGCGGCTTAAAAATGATTCGGCGGAGTCAAAGCAGCGAACCCGGTAGTCCTTGCCCTCAAGCAGCCATTGAAGCGAATCACGGACGGCTTCGTCATCATCAACGACATAAACCGTTCCTTTTTTGGGAATTAAACTCATGATTTACTCAGGCGTCCTTGTTGGTATTAACGAATTTTTTTGGCTCGGTGAGAAGCAGTTCATTTACGGGGATCCAGAAGGAAAAACAGCAACCTGTCACTTCAGCGTCATTGTAGATGTTCTCCGCTTTCAATCGCCCCAGGTGCGATTCGACAATAGAGCGGCACAAACTCAAGCCAATACCCATGCCCTCGGCCTTGGTGGAGTAGAAGGCCTCATACAGCCGCGTCATGACTTCTGGGGCGATGCCCATGCCTGAATCAATAACCGTGAATTCAATGACTTTATTGTCTTCTACCAGGGCCGCCTGGACGCGCAGTTTGACACTTCGTTGGGTGGTCGGTCTTTGGGCCATATCGACGGATTCAGCGGCATTTTTCAGCAGGTTCACCAACACCTGTTCAATCAGAATGGGGTCTACCATCAGTTGCTGCAAGCCGGGCGACACAAAGTGAGTAAGCCGGACATTGCGCCTGCGGAACTCAATGCCGGCAAGTTCGACGGCTTCTTCAACCATGAGGCTGATGTCGGATAGGCAGCGGTTGGGCTCGCTGCGCTTGACGAACGAACGCACCCGTTGAATGATTTGCCCTGCACGTTGGGCTTGCTTGGCTGTTTTTTCAAGGGCACCCAGCAGGTCGGTCTCAGAGATGTGTTTGTCTTTGATGCGCGAGATCATGCCCATGCAGTAGTTGTTGATGGCAGTCAGGGGCTGGTTAAGCTCATGCGCCACGCTGGAGGCCATTTCGCCCATCGTCATCAGCCGGCTCACGTTTTGAGCGCGCTCGGTCTGGGCGGCTGACTGCTCCTCGGCCAGACGCCTTGCCGTGATGTCGGTGGCAATCACCATTTGCGCCAAGCGGCCGTCTACCCAGCTGAGGTACCGGGTGCGAATCTCCAACC
>CAIMHL010000154.1 GCA_903840825.1 uncultured beta proteobacterium | reverse complement strand
GCGAGGTTCATCATGCGTTTGGATTCGGCCTTGAGACCCATGGCCTGAATGCTTGAGGGCAGCTGGCCGATAAACACCAGCCCCGCGTTAGCACAGGCTTGGGCAAACTCGACGTTTTCGCTCAAAAACCCGTAACCGGGGTGCACCGCTTGCGCCCCTGTGGCCAGGGCTGCGGCGATGATGTTTTCCCAGCGCAGGTAGCTGTCTTTAGGCGCACTGCCACCAATGTAAACCGACTCGTCACACACACTAACGTGCTTGGCGTTGGCATCGGCATCCGAGTAAACCGCCACGGTTTTGATGGCCATGCGTTTGGCCGTAGCCGCCACCCTGCAAGCAATTTCGCCCCGATTGGCAATGAGAATTTTGTTAAACATGTTGATCTCCAGAATTGAACGCCAAGCACAGGGGGCGAAAAGTAAAAATTTAAGGGGGCGGTCAGTGCCAGGCTTTTAGGCCGCGCAGGGTTTCTATCGCGTCGAAATCGACGTCGCGGTGGAGCAAGGTGTGGCTGTGGGTGATGCAGTAGCTGGCCAGCAGCACGTCGATGGGGCTCTTGATGGTGAAGCCACGCGCTCGCAATGAGCGGTAGTGCTCAGCGGCCAGCAGCGCGTTGTCGGTACCGCCGATCTCGACAGAAGGCAATTCCAGCAAAAAATCATGCGCTATTTGATAAGCGCTGCCTTGCCCAAACCCGCGCAGCACCTCAAACAGCACAAGGTCAGCCACCACAAGCTCTACCTCTGGCTGCACCAACCATGCGGCGAGTTGCTGGGTGTGTACATTTTTATCACCCCGAAAAAAATCAATCCAGACGCTGGAATCCACCAAAATCATGCCGACTTACCGGGTGCGCCTTTGTATGCAGGCGTCGGCTCTTGCACCATGGTCTGTTGCGTTGGTGAGCGCGCTATTTCTAGAAATACCGGGTCAATCTCACCTTCAAAAGGCAAGCCTGCGGCCTGCGCCTCAATTTTGGCCATTTGTTCGACCCGGTACGCATCCCAGGCCGCCTGATCATCGCCAATCCACGTCAACTTGCCGCGAAGCGCCAGGAGTCCGGCATAAACCCTGCGCCGCTTAAGCATCCGCAGGCCTTCTTCCACCGCCTCACGCTTGGTTTTAAAGCCGCCAAAAGCCATGACGTCGGCCATGAGTTTGTCGTCAATCACAATATTGGTGCGCATTGCAACTCCTTTGAATGTGTATGAATTTATCTAATCATACACACTACATACGAAAAACGCCAAACTTGGTGTCAGGGATGGGGCTGTTCATCGAGGCGCTAAGGCCCAAAGC
Organism: uncultured beta proteobacterium; assembly: GCA_903840825.1. Lineage (GTDB taxonomy): Bacteria > Pseudomonadota > Gammaproteobacteria > Burkholderiales > Burkholderiaceae_C > Rhodoferax. The sequence continues at coordinate 6,310 of CAIMHL010000154.1, read as the reverse complement.
CAGCACGCGCCGGGTGTCCACGGGGTCAATAATGCCGTCATCCCACAGGCGGGCGGTGGCGAAATAGGGGTGGCCTTGCACTTCGTATTGGTCGCGGATGGGGGCTTTGAAGGCGTTTTCTTCGTCTGCACTCCAGGCACCGCCTTTGGCCTCAATGCCGTCACGCTTGACCGTGGCCAGCACGCTGGCCGCTTGCTCGCCGCCCATGACCGAGATGCGGGCGTTGGGCCACATCCACAAAAAGCGCGGGCTGAAAGCGCGCCCGCACATGCCGTAGTTGCCCGCACCAAAGCTGCCGCCAATGATGATGGTGAATTTGGGCACCGAGGCGGTGGCCACGGCCGTGACCATCTTGGCGCCGTTACGCGCAATGCCTTCGTTTTCATACTTGCGCCCAACCATGAAGCCGGTGATGTTCTGCAAGAAAATCAGCGGAATTTTGCGCTGGCAGCACAGCTCAATAAAGTGCGCACCCTTCAGTGCCGACTCGCTGAACAAAATGCCGTTGTTGGCAATGATGCCCACCGGGATGCCTTCAATATGCGCAAAACCTGTCACCAGCGTGGTGCCAAAGCGGGGCTTGAACTCATGAAACTCGGAACCATCCACGATGCGGGCAATGATTTCGCGTACATCAAAGGGCTTGCGGGTGTCGGTGGGGATCACGCCGTACAACTCTTTTGCTTCAAATTTAGGAGCTACCGTAGCACGCACTGATTGCTCCAAAGACTTCTTTTGATTCAAATGTGACACCGCCAAGCGCGCCAGCGCCAGCGCATGCAAATCGTTTTGCGCCAAGTGGTCGGCCACGCCAGAGAGGCGGGTGTGCACGTCGCCACCGCCCAGGTCTTCGGCCGTGACCACCTCACCCGTGGCGGCTTTCACCAACGGGGGGCCGCCCAAAAAGATGGTGCCCTGGTTTTGCACAATGATGGCCTCGTCGCTCATGGCCGGCACGTAGGCACCGCCTGCAGTGCAACTGCCCATGACCACGGCAATTTGTGAAATGCCCTGGGCACTCATATTGGCTTGGTTGAAGAAGATGCGTCCGAAATGGTCTCGGTCGGGAAACACCTCGTCCTGGTTGGGCAAATTGGCACCGCCCGAGTCCACCAAATAGATGCAGGGCAAGCGGTTTTGCTGCGCCACTTCTTGCGCCCGCAGGTGTTTTTTGACCGTCAAGGGGTAGTAGGTGCCGCCCTTCACGGTGGCGTCGTTGCAAACAATCATGCAGTCCACTCCGCTCACGCGGCCAATGCCGGCAATCAAGCCCGCGCCAGGCGCGCTGTCGCTGCCGTCGCGGTCAGGGTACAAGCCCAAAGCCGCCAGCGGCGACAACTCCAAAAACGGCGTGCCGGGGTCGAGCAGCATTTGCACACGGTCGCGCGGCAGCAGCTTGCCCCGGCCCGTGTGCTTGGCACGGGCAGCAGCACCACCGCCCAAATTGGCCTTGGCGATTTGGGCATTTAGATCATCCACCAGCCCCCGCATAACGGCCGCGTTGGCCAAAAAATCGGCAGATCGGGCATTGAGTTTGGTATCCAGAACGGGCATGGGCTTCTTTCTAAGGGTCTTGGGCGGGCGGTTTGAGCCGCCATTGTCACGCCCAAAGCATAAAAGCGCATCAGGATTTACGTGGGCCACGAAGGTTGCAAATCGTGCCAAAATACAAATCGCATGAGTACCGCCATCACCCCTATCGCATTCGTCAAAGCTATTGTTCAAGCTTATTTATCTCAAGGAAAGACCCCTGATCGCGCCCTGGCACTGGCACAAATTGCGCCAGAGTTATTGGAAAATACCACCGCGCGCATTACCGCCGAACAGTTTGAGCGACTCTCGGGCGCGGCCATGCAGGAGCTCGACGACGAGGGCTTAAGCTGGTTCAGTCGCCGCTTGCCTTGGGGCAGCTACGGCATGTTGGCGCGCGCCTCCATCAGCGCGCCAACACTGGGGGTGGCGCTCAAGCGCTGGTGCCGCCACCACGGGCTTATCACCCCCGACATTTCGCTCACTCTGACCACCAGCGGCGAAACGGCCACGCTGCGCCTGACAGAGTCGCGCGATCTGGGTGTGCTGCGTGAGTTTTGCCTGGTCTCGGTGCTGCGCAACGTGCATGGTCTGGCCTGCTGGCTGATTGATTCGCGCATTGGCCTGCAAGGGGCTCAGTTTCCGTTTTCGGCACCTGGGCATGCCGATGTGTATGGCGTGCTGTTTTCAGGCCCCACCACTTTTGAGTCGGCCAACGCCGCGATTCAATTTGACGCCCGCTACCTCGCCCTGCCCCTGCGCCGCGATGAGCCCGCGCTGCAACACATGCTGCAGCGCGCCCTGCCCCTGACCGTACTGCAGTACCGGCGCGACCGCCTGCTGGTGCAGCGCGTGCGGCTGGCGCTGAGCGCGCACCCGGCGCAAACCCACAATGCCGAAGCCTTGAGCGCCTTGCTCAATGTTTCACCGCGCACCTTGCACCGGCAACTCAAAGACGAAGGCGCCTCCCTGCAAGCCCTGAAAGACGAGGTGCGCAAAACCCGGGCGCTGGAACTGCTGCTGCGCTCGGCGCGCCCCATCAAACAAGTGGCCGTCGCAGCGGGCTTCTCAAACGAGAAAAGTTTTATGCGGGCCTTTCGGAATTGGACCGGCACTTCGCCCGCTGAATTCAGGCGTTTGGGCTCCCCATCGGTCTAATTAAGCCCTGATTAGGCCTAGCACAAATTAAGCTAACGCCACTGCACAAATTTTGTGGATAACTTTGTGTACCCAGCCCGGTACAAGGCTGCGAAAGCGAGGTTTCATGCGGCTTTCAAGCCGGTGCCCAAATTTCGGGCACCGCCCTTTCCCGGGTTAAAAAATAATTCAAACCATTCAGCCCACAAGTTCTGTGGATAACATTGTGGAGTAGCCCCAAGAAAGCAACTTGAATCCAATGCCAGCTTGGTCTGCAACGCGATGCTTAAAAAATAAGCACAGGGTATAAGTCATTTAATCGACCGCATTATGGCCAGATTGCATACCAGAAAGACCTCGGAAATCGGCTTAAACAATATTTTTATATTAATTTCTCAGGTGAAATAAAGGCGTTTTCTGTGCTCACACAGCAACATTCCAAACGGGCTAGTTTTCATACACAAAAATTGTGGATAACATTGTGGACCCAGCCCTGAACAAGCCGCCAAACCCATGGCTGGTGCGGCTTGTAACAAGATGCTTAAAAAACAGGCAGACCGAAGTCAGGCCAACAAGCCCGGTAAGTCGGCCATGCTGCCAAACAAGCGACCGGCCCCCGCCTGCAGCAGCGCCGGACCGCGCGCTGGTGTCGGGCAATAAGCCCACACCGTGGCGCCCGCTGCCACACCTGCAGTGATGCCGATGGTGGTGTCTTCAATCACCAAACACTGACTGGGTGCTGCGTTCAGGTGGTGCGCGGCCGCCAAATAAACATCAGGTGAGGGTTTTGAGCGGGGCATTTCATGGCCGCTGAAAACGCGGCCTTCAAAAAACCCGAATAAACCGACTTGGGTCAGCTGCATTTCTACCTTGAATCGGTCAGCGCCTGAGGCACAGGCAATGCGCGCCAGCGTGTGCGTGTGCGCGGCATCCACGGCCGCATGCGCCCCGGTGATGATCTCCAGACGCTCGCGCAACTCGGCGTTGCGGCGCTCGTAAAAAAGTCCCATCCAGCCCTCGGTCAAAGGCTGCCCAGTGTGGGCTTCAATCGCCACGCGCTCATCGCGCACTGCCTTGCCCACAAAGTAATCCATGCAGTCCTGCGCGCTCATGGCCCAGCCTCGCTCTTCCAGCATGTCGCGCAAAACACCGTTCACAATCGGCTCGCTGTCGACCAAGACCCCATCACAGTCAAATAATATGGCTTCAAATTTCATAGCTGGTTACGCAAAGAGCGCAAGGTTTAGAGGTTGATTTATTCAAAATACCGACGAAGCACCTTTTCTAAAAAGGCGAATTTTGAATGCCATAATAGCAATCTGGAACCGGGAGAGACTTTGAACAATCTCCATGTAAAAAGCGCCGAAGGAGCAACCGCCCCGGAATCTCTCAGGCAAAAGGACCGGTACCAAGCAACACACTCTGAAGAGTGATCAGGGTTCGTCACCCGGTCCACCGCAGGAGCAAGCGTCACCAGGATTTAGATCCTTAAGTGTCGTGAATCTCTCAGGTCCAAAACAGAGGGGGCGATGGTTTTGAATGCTCAAAACCGTCCAAAACCCTGACTCATTTGGACTTCTCTCATGAAAAAAATAGCTGTTATCGGTGGTGGTATCACGGGCGTCACCACGGCCTATGCGCTGGCGAAGCGTGGCTTTGCTGTCACCTTGTTTGAAAAACACCGTTACGCCGCGATGGAAACCTCGTTTGCCAATGGCGGACAACTCTCCGCCTCAAACGCCGAGGTCTGGAACCACAGCTCGACCATCTACAAGGGCCTCAAGTGGATGCTCAAGAGCGACGCCCCCCTGCTGGTCAACCCCAAGCCTAGCTGGCACAAGATTTCATGGTTTGCCGAGTTCATGGCGGCCATGGTGAATTACGAAAAAAACACGATTGAAACCGCGCGCCTCAGCATTGCTGCGCGCGAGCACTTGCTGGGATGGGCCGAGAAAGAAGGCATCGACTTTGACCACAAACCCAAAGGTATCCTGCACATCTACCGCGACAAGGCCAGCTTTGACCAAGCAGGCAAGGTCTCGCGCCTGTTGGCTTTAGGGGGCTTAAGCCGCACAGCGGTCACACCCACCGAAATGCGCGCCATAGAGCCCACACTGGCAGGCAACTATTTTGGGGGCTACTTCACGCCGAGCGACTCCACCGGCGACATCCATAAATTCACCACCGGCTTGGCTGCGGCAGCGGAACGCTTGGGCGTGGCCACCTTGTACGGGCAAGACATCAGCAAGGTCGCCAGCAGTGACCAAGGCGTGCGCATCACCGCTACCGAGTCAGGCATTGAGAACACGCATCAGTTTGACGGCGTGGTCATCTGCGCGGGCACGGCCAGCCGCGCGTTGGCCGCGCAACTCGGCGACCGTGTCAATGTGTACCCGGTCAAGGGCTACTCCATCACCGTCAACCTGCGCGACGCCCAAAGCCGGGCCAGCGCGCCTATTGTGAGCTTGCTGGACGACGCCACCAAGTTGGTCAGCAGCCGTTTGGGCGACGACCGCTTCCGGGTGGCAGGCACCGCTGAATTCAACGGCTATAACCGCGACATCCGCGCCGACCGCATTCGCCCCCTGGTGGAATGGGTGCAGCAGTGTTTCCCCGGTGTCAAGACCGACAGCGTGGTGCCGTGGGCCGGTCTGCGTCCCATGATGCCCACGATGCTGCCCCGCGTGGGCAAGGGCAACAAGTCCAATGTGTTTTACAACACCGGCCACGGCCACCTCGGCTGGACGCTTTGCGCGATCACGGCCGAGATGATCGGTGAGGTGGTGAGCGGCGCTTACCCGGCGCAGTAAACCGAGCCGTAACTCGGGCAATGAGCCGGGTTACGCCAGCGCGCGTTGAATGATGATTTTCTGCACATCTGAGGTGCCTTCGTAGATTTGGCACACCCGCACGTCGCGGTAAATGCGCTCTATGGGGAAGTCGCTCACGTAGCCGTAGCCGCCCAGTGTCTGGAGGGCGGCGCTGCACACTTGCTCGGCCACTTCACTGGCAAAGAGCTTGGCCATGGCGGCTTCTTTCAGGCAGGGGCGTCCGGCATCGCGCAGGGCTGCGGCGTGCCAGGTGAGTTGGCGGGCCGCCTCTAACTGGGTCGCGCAGTCGGCCAACCTAAAGCCCACCGCCTGGTGGTTGAATATGGGCTGGCCAAAGCTTTGGCGGTCTTTGGAATAAGCCAAGGCCACTTCAAATGCGCTGCGCGCCATGCCGATACTTTGTGCGGCGATGCCAATGCGCCCGCCTTCTAAAGCACCCAAAGCAATTTTGTAGCCCTCGCCCTCTTGGCCAATCAGGTTCTCTGCGGGAATGCGGCAATCGTCAAAATTGATCTGCGCGGTGTCGCTGCTGTGCTGGCCGAGCTTGTCTTCCAGACGGGCCACCACGTAGCCGGGCGCGCTGGTGGGCACCAAACAGGCGCTCATGCCTTTTTTGCCAGCCCCTTTGTCGGTCACCGCAATGACCACCGCCACGTCGCCGTTTTTACCGCTGGTGATGAACTGCTTGACGCCGTTAATCACGTACTCGTCCCCCACTTTCACCGCCGTGGTGCGCAGGCTAGAGGCGTCCGAGCCGGTGTGTGGCTCGGTCAGGCAAAACGCACCCAGCATCTGGCCTTGGGCCAGCGGGG
>CAIMHL010000153.1 GCA_903840825.1 uncultured beta proteobacterium | reverse complement strand
GCAAGTAATGCCGGGGCCCAACGTGGTCAACCTTTGCTTGATGATTGGCGGCAAATACTTTGGCATTGCAGGCGCTTTGGCGGCTGTTTGCGGCCTGATTTGCGGGCCCCTTGTTTTGGTGCTTGGCCTGGCCATTTTGTTTGGTGGCGTGGCAGACAATGCCGTCGCTCAAGGGGCACTCAAAGGCATGGGGGCTGTGGCGGCTGGTTTGGTCATTGCCACAGGGCTCAAACTTGCTTCAACCCTGCCGAAAAACCCAATGGGACTTTGGACAGCCATCTCTTTTGCTGTTCTCTCTTTTGCTTGTGTCGGCATTTTCAGATGGCCATTGCCTTGGGTTTTACTTGGCTTAGGCAGCTTGGCCTGTTTGATGACCTACCGTGCCTTGAAACAATTGCCATCCAAGCTTGATGCCAAAACAAGTACTGATCAGGAGGCATCCTAAGCATGGGCCTGCCTCTGAGTCCTCAAGACTGGTTTGATCTGTTCTTGCATTTTGCCGTCTTATCCCTGATGGGAATTGGGGGGGCCATCACAACCGCGCCAGAAATGCACCGATTTTTGGTCACTGAAAAAAATTGGCTGACAGATTCTTCATTTTCTTCCAGCATTGCGCTGGCTCAGTCAGCACCTGGCCCCAATGTGCTCTTTGTAGCACTTATGGGATGGCAAGTTGGTATCAATGCAGGCGGAGGCTTGAGCGCTGGTGCCCCTGCATGGTGGCTTGGTCTTTTAGGGATCTTACTCACCATGTTGGGCATTATGTTGCCCTCCTCGATCCTGACCTACAAGGCCACCAAATGGGCCCACGTCAACCGAAATCTGACGTCGGTTCAAGCCTTCAAATCTGGCATGGCTCCCATTGTGATTGGGCTCTTGGTGTCAACGGGGTGGCTGTTGTCGGCGGCCCATCGCGACTTTGCACAAGATTGGAAAGTTTGGTTGGTCACCGCAGTTGCAACAGGGGTTATGCTGCGTACTTCAATTCACTTGATGTGGCTGATCGCAGCCGGCGGCATTCTGGGTGCCGCAGGACTGCTGTGAGCTTATGAAACCAAGCGCTGCCTCAGCGCTTCAAACAAACAAACACCACTGGCCACCGACACATTCAAGCTCTCGACGGCACCTTGCATGGGAATGCTGACCAACTCATCACATGTTTTGCGTGTGAGCTGCCTCATGCCAGGACCTTCAGCACCCAAAACCAAAGCAGTAGGGCCTTTCAGATCTGCTTGGTAAATATGGCGAGGCGCATTGCCACTGGTGCCAATGATCCAAATAGAACGCTCTTTGAGTTCACCCAAAGTTCGAGCCAAGTTGGTCACCATGAAATACGGCACAGTTTCAGCGGCACCACTGGCAACCTTGGCCACAGTGGCATTGATGCCCGCGGCGTGATCTTTGGGTGCAATGACAGCATGTGCACCCGCGCCATCGGCCACTCGCAAACATGCGCCCAGATTATGCGGATCTGTGACGCCATCTAAAACCAAGAGCAATGGAGGACCCTGAACTTGGTCTAACAGATCATCCAGCGAATGGGCTTGAGGCAAGCTTTCAACGCGAGCTGCAACGCCTTGGTGGCCATGACTGCCTGCCAATTTGGCCAAGCGCATGCCGTCAGCCTCTATGAGCCTGACACCTGCTTCTTGTGCGCGTTCAATGAACTGGCG
>CAIMHL010000152.1 GCA_903840825.1 uncultured beta proteobacterium | reverse complement strand
TGCAAGTCAGTGAAAGTCGCTTTGTCTAATTTGAACTTGTTAGCTTTGACCAACGCCAGGAGATGCTTGGAGCTTTCGGCAAGGTTGAGAACCTGTTCTTGATCAGAAATCTTCCGCCCACCCACCGAGACACCATCAAGCAACGTTTTAACTTCAGGATATGTAAATGGATTTCCTTCGAGTACAGATGCATCCCAAACAAAGATGGACAGCATTTGGTGGAAACGAAAGGTGACCCGCTCAATGGAATGCGTCGAAATAGCATCAGGCGTTTTTAATCGACTCCAGTTGAAACCAAGTGCAGAGAAAAGATCCATGTTGTAAAATTATTATGGTTTTTTCAATAACGTAAACGGCTTTGGCATGAACAATATTTTACATCCTTGCTTGGAACACCAGAAGTGGCTCGGTTTGTTTGAACAACTTTCCCCGAACGATAAGTGGGGCACTGGGGGTTCATAACGGTGCAGAGTTGTCCACGGCGGCGGTCGGCGCTTGCGACGTACCGGCCGACGCGGTGGGCAACTCGGGGCGCACCAGCAAATCTCATTCTATGCAGCCTTTACCGGTTTTGGCAGGCTAGCACAGTAGGCCTCGTTTGGCGTTTGGTCCTGCAGACTGGAATGTGGTCGTTCGTCGTTGTACCAGTCAATGTGGCCTGCGATCAGTGTTCTCGCATCAGCCACGCTGGCATAGACGTGCTTGTACACATGCTCGTACTTGATGGTGCGCCACAACCGCTCCACGAACACGTTGTCTCGCCACGCACCGCGCCCATCCATGCTGAGCTTGCAACCCGCTTTTAGAACCACCTCAGTGAAATCGGTGGCCGTAAACTGACTACCTTGGTCTGTGTTGACGATCTCGGGTGCGCCGTACCTGCCCAAGGCTTCTTTGATAACTTCAGCGGCGTGGCAAGCCTCCAAGGTCGTGGCTACTTTGTGGGCCAGCACCCGCCTGCTAGCTACATCAACCACCGCCGTGAGGTACACAAAGCCGTGCTGCATCGGGATGTAAGTGGTGTCAAGCGCCCACACATGATTGGCCTGTGTGACGTGCACATGGCGCAGCAGGTACGGATATATCTTGTGTCCCGGCGCTGGTCGACTGGTGCCAGGCTGCGGGGCCATGGCGCAAATGCCCATGCGTTGCATGAGCGTGCGCACGTGCAGTCGGCCTACCTGCACGCCCTGACGCTTGAGCTGACGCACCAACATGCGTTGGCCCATGAAGGGGTGCTCCAGGTGCAGTTGATCAATCTGGCGCATGAGCGCCAGATCGGCCTGACTGGTCGCACGGGGCAGGTAGTACACAGTGCCTCGGCTGATGCCCAGCAGTTTGGCCTGTTTTCGCACTGGCAATGGGTCGGTTCGATCAATCATCATCTTGCGCTCAGCAATCCCGCCTTGGTGAGCGCGCGCTCTAAAAAATCATTCTCCAACGTCAATTGCCCAATCTTGGCATGCAGCGGTTGCAGATCGACCGGTTTGGGTGGATCGGCACCGCCGAATACGTCCGCTGCACGCTCAAGCAGTTGTCGCTTCCAATCGGTGATTTGGTTGGCATGCAGGTCAAATTCCTGACACAACTGCGTCATTGTTTTGTCCTCGCGCAACGCGGCAAGTGCAACCTGCGCTTTGAATGCGCCGGTGTGCTGCCTGCGTACACGTTTGGCAACGCCGGCCTTCTTCTTCAGCTTGACCATGAAATACTCCTGTTTGCCTGACCATTGCGGTCAAGGCGTTATCACCAGAGTTTCCACTTATCTCGCTGTTCAAATTCGTCGAACCACTTCTCTGAACCTTCCACGGCAACTCGGCCACCGCGGCCTCGTGAAATCAGAAGCGCATCAATTCAGGAAACGTCGAACTTCTGCAAATACTTCTTCACCGGGAATGAGCTTCGCCGTACCCGCGTCAATATCGGCGATC
>CAIMHL010000151.1 GCA_903840825.1 uncultured beta proteobacterium | reverse complement strand
CTTTTGGGAGAGCGTGTGCTTGACAAGCGTGTGAATGTTCTGACGGTGATTCCGAATGAGAGCTACGAAGCGTTTGTAAAGTCTTTGCAGCAAGAGATTGAAGACGAGACGAGCGTGAGTTTTGAGGGGCGTGTGAAAAACGCCCGTGCCAAAGCAAAAATAAAGCGCAAGGAGTTGAACGCCGAGGAGGCGGCGTTGTTTCAGATCGTTTGGGAAAAGATCAATTTTCAAACCCGTTACAGCGTGGAATTGGACACCCCCGTGCTGGTGGCTGCGTGCAGTGCAGCGCTGGCCGATACCAGTCAGTACCCCAAGGTGTACCCCCCAAAAATTCGCTCGACCAAAGCCAAAATTGTGATGCGGGCAGACGGTGTGCATGGTGTGGAGGTGGGGGTGGATGAGTCTCAGGCGGTGTACGGCAGGGCGGTGCCCGATGTGTATGCCTATATTCAGAACCGGGTGCATTTGTCCCGTTCGTCCATTTTTCAGGTGTTGGATGGTTCTGGCCGCTTGGGCGAGTTGTTGGTAAACCCGCAGGCGTTCTTAGACACCGCTATTGAGGCGATAAAAAACAGCCTGCAAGAGTTGATGGTGAAAGGTATTGAGTACCACAAGCTCGCGGTTCCAGGCTATGAAATGTCCCTGTTGTTTGAAGACAAGGAAACCTACTTGAGCAGCGTGTACCCGCCCGCGAACGATGAGTTGACCACGCCCGTGCGTAAAACCGTGCTGCAAGCCCAGCCGCTGGATGCGCAAGACGAAGACTTGGGCGAGGCCTTTGATTGCGTGCTGAGCGAGAGCCAGCCCGAAAGAGCCTTTGCCCATGATTGCTCAGTCGAGGAGCGGGTAAAGTTGTTCTTCAAGTTGCCCAGCCAGTTCAAAATTCCCACGCCACTAGGCACGTACAACCCGGATTGGGCGGTGGTTTTTCACGGCGATAGCCGGGTGTACTTTGTGGCCGAAACCAAATCCAGCACCGTTGAGAAAGACCGCCGCCACGACGAGAACCTGCAGATTGCCTGCGGCCGCAAGCACTTCGCGCTGTCGCCGGATGTGGTGTTTAGAGATGTGCTGGCGTTGGGTGGGTTGCTGGCGGTTTGATAGGGGGGTTCAAGATGCAAGCTGAAATCAATCGCATGACGGGGAAGTTCCTCTTGAATTTGCCTTGTCTTACGGTACAGGATGCCGCATGACAGCCAGCTTTGTCGCCTATGTGGACGAATCGGGAGACGAGGGTTTCAAGTTTTTACCCGATAAGTTCATTGTCGGGGGCAAAAAAAATGCCCGTATGTACGGGCATTTGAAAAAATTGCAGGTCCTGAGTTCGAGGGCCCCACCCGTTCGGGCTGCTGCCATTACTGGCAACCTCTACAAGTCTCACGCTCAACTGCGGTTTTTATTTTGGTGTGCCTTACCAAGCCAGCCTCAGAGACAACAAATCCGGTCACGCGATGATGGACTGCCGCGGCCTAAGGCCTCGCAGTGACGGGGTAAAAGTGTCACCGTGATGAGCATTTGTTCATGGTTTGTGTGCGGTATCGGCCCGATTCGGGAAACTCGCAATGACAGGGGAGATGGTCGCAATGACGGGGAAGTGGGCGCAGCCCTGAATGGGACTATGTTTTTTGCAATCGAAGTTGGCCTTCAAGGTCTATACTTTTATACATGCCAACCGTATTGCGATTATTAGGGTTCCGTTTTCACTTTTACTCTGATGAGGGAACCGAGCCGTCACACATCCATGTCGAATCGGGCGATGGCGAGTGTAAGTTTTGGCTGAGTCCTGTGCTGCTAGCTAAAAACCGTGGCATGAGTGCAGTCGATATTCGCAAGGTTGAACGTTTGGTTTATGAACACCAAGCCTTTTTATTGGAGAAATACGATGATTTTCAATCCGAATGAGTTCGAGTTTGTAGCGACAAGGGCTTGGGTGGCTAACCGTATCGTGTTTATGGAGTTGACGGACGGGCGTCTCATAGGGTTTCCTGCTGCCAGATTTAACCGATTGGCTCAGGCGACAGATGATCAATTAGCCGAAGTTACTCTGCGTCTTGGCGGATCAGCCCTGCGGTGGGATGCGTTGGACGAAGACATTACCGTCACGGGTGCCGCACTGGGTCGGTTTCAAGCACCGTTGCCACTGGCAGCGTAATCGGTCTGCGGCTCGCCAACATAGATTGCCGCACTGTGTTCGTCACGCCATGCGAAGCGCGGCAGTCGCAATGACGGGGGCTGGGGAAGCCGCGCACAATAACGGTAGCTTTCGCGTCCTGGCATCTAATCAGCTCGCCCATGCCCTTTCAGGGGGCGCTATCTGAGTCTTTTTGAAGTAAAAATCACAAAATATGAAACCTCAAAACGCTCTTTTTTTAATAGCTGCTCTAGCAGGTTGCACGGGTGCTGCAGGCCAAAATGTTATAAATTCAACCCCCGCCACGGGCTGGCAGACCTGCACCGCATTAAGTGCAGACAGCCCGGCCCGCCTGGCCTGTTTTGACCAGTGGGCCAGCCAGCAATCTGCTCTGCCGCAGAGCCCGGCACTCGCGCCTGTAGTGGCGCCGGTGCTTATCACCATCACACCGCCCGATACGCAGGACTGCAAAAACCCCAACTTCTCGGAAACCTCGCGCTTTTGGGAACTTGAAGCGGGCAGTGACTGTGGCACGCTGGGTATTCGAGGTTATCGGCCCATCAGCCTGTCTTGGATTGGCTCAGACGGCGTCAACACCCAGCCGTCTTCACCCTCGCCGGAACACACGGCCCTGACAGCCCAGCCTTACAGCACCAGCGAGACCCGTATCCAACTCTCGGTGCGCACCAAAATCATGCAAGGCCTGCTCACGCACAACCAGGCTTTAAAGCGCGATTCTTTGTGGTTTGGCTACACGCAGCAGTCGTATTGGCAGCTGTTTAACGGCGATCTTTCCCGCCCGTTTCGCACCACCGACCACGAGCCAGAAATTACCTACATCTACCCCACCGATGCGCAACTGTTGGGGGGCTGGCGCTGGCGTTACAGCGGGGCCAGCTTTGTGCACCAGTCCAACGGGCAAACGCTGCCCCTGTCGCGTAGCTGGAACCGCCTGATTCTGATGACCGGTGTGGAAAAGGGCGACCAATTCAGGTTGCAAGCCCGCCTGTGGAAGCGGCTCAATGAAGACCCGCTGACCGATGACAACCCCGGCATCAGCGACCTGGTCGGGCGCGGTGAGGTGGCTGGCTTTTGGAACGTCAACCCCAACAACACCCTGGGCGTGACCGTGCGCCACAGCCTGCGCGACAACGCCAACGGCTCGGTGCGGCTGGAGTGGTTCAAAAAAGTGGGTGATGGCGGGGCGCCAGCCCACCAAAGCGGCCTGCGCCTGCATACCCAGCTGTTCAGCGGCTACGGCGATTCTTTGGTCGATTACAACCGCCAGCGTACGGTCTTGAGCGTGGGCTTGAGCTTGGTGGACTGGTAGAGCCGGGCGTTTAAAAGAAGGCAAGCGGAGGAAGGAGGCTTGAAATATACTGGATAAATGAACAGTATTATTTCAAGCAACACGCCGGTGCTGTTGTCCGAAGCGCCCATGCTGGCCTTGTTGCTGGCCAACCGGGTGTGCGCCGGTTTCCCCTCCCCGGCCGAAGACCTGGGCGCCCAGCGCATTGACCTGACCCAGATGCTGGTGGTGCATTCGCAGGCCACTTATCTGCTGCGGGCCAGTGGGCACTCCATGATTGAGGCGGGTATTTTTGACAAAGACATCATGGTGGTAGACCGCGCCATCAAGCCACGCCACAACCACATTGTGGTGGCCGTAGTCGACGGCGATTTCACCGTCAAGCGCCTGGTCATGCGGGCCGGGCGCATCAAACTGCGCGCCGCCAACCCCACCTTCGCCGACATCGTGCCCAAAGAGGGCCAAACCTTGGAGGTCTGGGGTGTGGTGACTAGCAGCATCAAGCAGTTTGCGGTTTAGGGGGGGGGGCAAGTCGCTTTCACCCATGACATCCCCACTTTTTTCAGGCCGTGTCTAGCTTAAACCGCTGTCTTAATTTCGGGATCTACTTTAGTCGACTCAAAGTGTGACGGCGCTCGTCGGCATCACGGTTCAAAGCGCAGCAGTGTCGATTTCCATCCAAGCAACGCCGAGTTGTTTCTCAATGACGATGCGATGGCCTTCAAGCCGATAGGTCAATTGGCAATGGTGTCGTGGGTTGGACAAAACGTCGGGGTTCAAAACGACATAGTTTTGCCCCGCCGCATGGCGCACGGATGCCGTCACCAGTCCTGGATGCCCTTCGCGGTGAAGTCTTGCGCCTGCCGACTGAGCTGTGCTGTAGTCGGTTTTGTGCATCAGGCCTGAATGTGTGGTGGTCAAGGGCCGCAAGTCCACCAGCGCAGCATCGCAGGCCACTTCATACAGCTTGCGTTCACCAATGACCTTCTCTTTTTCAAACCCTGCATCGGTCAAGAATCCGCTGAACCAGTGGTAGGCGGTTTCATGCACTGAGGTTTCCACCGTGTCACAGCCGTACCAGACCCCAAACGATCCATCAGAAAATCGGCTGGCTTGCCAGTGCTTAAAGGGCCACCTAATCGCATTGAACCACTCGGCATCCTCAAACGGCCGGTGAATGACGGGGGTTCGAGACTGATATGGCGGCGGCTTCACAACGCCCTCAACTTCTTGTGCCAGTGCCCACTCTTCTGGGCTGCTCGACAAATCATCAAACAGATCTTGTGATGCACCTATAGAAACAATATTGCGAACGACGTTGCAGTGAACATCCGTCAGCGTGAGGTGAGAGAACAACTGATCCATCAAAAAATGCGCCCTTAGATACCGCGCGCCCGATCCAGATAGGCGCGCACCATCAACAAGCCCGCAAAACCCCATTCCTTCACGATGTCTACAGGGGTCAGGTTGTCAAACGCCTTGTTGCGTGTGGACATCCAGCGGTATGCCAAGTCACGGTTTTGCGGGAACAGCAGGCGCAGATTCTTGTGGATGCCCAGCAGATGGCCGACACGCTCAAACTGGTCGCGGCTGGTGCCGATAGCCTCGCCCTTGCGGTAGCGCGTTAGTGCAGCGCGGTTGCTGGCGGCAATACCCAAGAGCGCGGCCTGATCCTCTGTAGGCAGCTTCCAGTGATCTAGCAAGGTCATCACCATTTTTGCAAGTGCGCCTCGGTCTTGCGATACGGGGGGCTGATGCTCAAGTACGGCTGTCATTTTTACGCTCCTGTGTGGCATTTGATCTGATGGAATAAATTATAGCGCGTAGATATTATTGAAACAATATGCGTATCAATAGTACTTTTCGGGCTTTTAATGCAATCCGTCCATTAACTTTGATGCAGTTGCAGACCGCAAGTGGTCGCGCAAAGAGTGGGCCAGCAACCATGTTTACTTTATGAAGTACCTGAATGCCCAAGGCTTGCCGGTGTTCATTGAGGCGGTGATGGGCTTGATTAAGTAAGCGGGGGGAGTGTTGCGGTAAAAATTTAAGATAAATAGCTGTTTTGGCGATATTTGACGTGCTTAACCAGCTTCTTTTTTAATAGCAAAACTAAAGCCACCCGAAGACCCCGGCAAGGTACGCTGGGCTAGGGCTAGCGTTCAATAAGATTAGCCGTATTTGCTATATTTTATCTTCAGGTAATGTCCAAAACCCGTGGCTCTTCATTGGCAGCGAGAGAAAAACTAAAAATTACACTGGCTAATTTATAGCATATACAGCACAATAAGCCAAACACAAGGAGGTAGCAAATGCAGCATCATCTGACGAACTTGTCGGACCTCGGGGCTGAGGTTGCCAGGTTGCGAAAGGCTAAAGGCTGGACCCAGAAGGAACTGGGCACTATGGTCAGCATGGGTCAATCGACATTGGCGCGGTTTGAGACTGGGCAAGTGGCCGAGTTTGGCTCGCGCAAACTGCTGCGCTTACTTGAAGTGCTGGGCTGCAGCCTGGTGACCACCGATGCCTCGCAAGCGTTCACCCTGGATGACGCCTTGCAGCAGCGGCGCCAAGATGCGGGCGGGAGCAGTCTGTGAAACTGACCGTTTTTGTCCAAAACCAAGCCGTTGCGACCTTGGAGTCCACCGATGGATTCAGGCACGTTGTCAGCTATCACCCGGATGCCGCACCCGATCAGTTCATCTCCCTGCTGCTACCCGTCCGCACCGAGTCTTATGGTTTTCCTGACTTGCACCCCATCTTCAGAATGAACCTTCCTGAAGGTTTTCTGCTCTCTGTCTTGCAGGAGCAGCTTGGGCCGTATGTTGGGGCCTCTCCTCTGAATCTACTGTCAGTGGTAGGTCGAAACGCCATCGGGCGGGTAAAAGTTGCCCCTCAGGGGGCCGACCCCATGGCGCCGCCCTTGCCTTTTGAGCTAAAAGACATTCTGAGGGGCGACAACTCGGAAGAAGCATTCGTCGCCCTGGTACGTCGCTTTGCGGTGTCGGGCGTATCCGGCGTTGTGCCGAAGTTTTTGACTCCCAACCTCATCGGCGACCACCACAAAGGAACTGTGGCGACCGAAAAATTCATCATCAAGGGCACCACCGCACGGCTGCCGGGTGTCGCCTTGAATGAACACTTTTGCATGCAGGTCGCAGCAAGGGCATTTGGTG
>CAIMHL010000150.1 GCA_903840825.1 uncultured beta proteobacterium | reverse complement strand
TGCTAGTTTTCAAGACTAGTGCAATCGGCCACTCTGCCACGCTTCCAAGCCATATATTCTAGCTGGCTTGCAACATGCCTTTGGCTTCTATGAAGGCAATCACCTCTGCAAGGCCTGAATTTGTCTTCAAATTGGTCATCACAAAGGGTTTTAGGCCTTTGGCGGTGGTGCGCATGCGGGTGGTATCGGCGGCCATCACGTCCAGATTAGCGCCCACGTAGGGGGCAAGGTCGGTTTTGTTGATAACAAACAGGTCGCTTTTGGTGATGCCGGGGCCGCCTTTGCGCGGAATCTTTTCACCAGCGGCCACATCTATCACGTAAATGGTCAGGTCGCTGAGTTCGGGGCTGAAAGTAGCGGCAAGGTTGTCGCCGCCGCTCTCTATGAACACGATGTCGGCGTTGGGGAACTCTTCCAACATGCGGTCAATGGCTTCGAGGTTGATGGAGGCGTCTTCCCGAATAGCGGTGTGGGGGCAGCCGCCAGTCTCCACGCCCATGATGCGTTCGGCGTCCAGCGCGCCGCTGACGGTCAAAATTCGCTGGTCTTCTTTGGTGTAGATGTCATTGGTGATAGCGACCAGGTCGTATTTGTCGCGCATGCCTTTGCATAGCATCTCGAGCAGGGTGGTTTTGCCGGAGCCTACGGGGCCGCCGATGCCCACGCGCAGGGGGGGCAGTTTTTTGGTGCGGTTGGCAATGTGGTGAAGTGAGGACATGGTGTGTTCTTTCAAGACCTGAAAAGGCGGGAGTATTGAACTTCATGCTGGGCGCTCAGAATGGCCAGCATGGGGGAAAAGGCTTGCAGGTCGCCGCGCCCCAAACTCAGGGCGTGGTTGACGGCGGCGGGAATCTCAGCGGTCAAGGCCGACAAAATGCGTTGCCCGGCACTCTGGCCGAGGGGTACCGACTTGATGGCGGCTTGAACCATGTTTTCTGCCCAGCCAAAAGCATAGGTCAGCAAACAATCGCGCAGCGGGGCTTGGGTGGCCGAGGCGGCTAGGGCAAAGGCCAGCGGGTAAGTGGGCTGCAGGGCGGCCAGAGTGTCAATTTGTGCGGGCAGGGCGGTGGTGTGGTTGCGCAGCCATTCCAACAAGGAGCGGCCCATTTGCTCGGTTTGCGCCCGCAGTTCGCTGCTTTCGCGGGTTTGCAGCACCCAGGCGTTGAGCGACGCAATGCGTGCCACATCGCCCGCTTGCCAGGCGGGCACTGCTTGCGCCACCACGGCCAGGTCGCTGCGGGCCAGGCTTAGATGGAGCTGGTCCAGGAGCCAGGCGCTTGCTTCAGTTTCAGTAGCTGCCCAAGCCCGTTCTACGGCGCTTTCAAGGCATTCTGAGTATGAAAATCCGCCAATGGGCAGGGCGGGCGACGCCAGCCACATCAGCTGCATCAAGCCCAGGTCATGCCGGTTTGCGTTGGCCTCAGTGGCCATGTGACCCATGCGGGTGGTCGTGGCCGTGGTTGCAGCTTGGCCCATGAACGTGGGGCTTCTCAACGGCGATGGGGATGCTGCTGAGATTTTGCGCGGCTGGTGCGGGTGCGGGGTCATGCGCGTGGTCGTGTCCATGACCTCCCGTTGAATAGGCGCCGCCTTCAGGCTCAAAAGCCACCGTAGCTTCAACCACGGTCAGGTGCATGGCGCGCAGCAGGTCGGCCAGCACATGGTCGGGCTCAATTTTGAGGTGATCGGGTTTGAGTTCAATCGGTACATGGCGGTTGCCCAGGTGGTAGGCGGCACGGGTCAAGTCAAACGCGCTGCCATGCGTGGGGCAGGGCGTGATGACCAGCACCGGCTGCGGCGCAGCAATCACTTGTACCAAAGAGCCGTCTTCGGCCACCAGCACATCGCCACCGCGCACCACCGTGCCGCGGGATAAAAATATCCCTAGGCTACGCCCCTGCGAGTCCGTGGCGTCAAAGCGGCTTTTCTGGCGCACGTCCCAGTCGAGCTCCACCGTGGCGGCCCGTTTGACAAGTACCGGCGCCAGTGCGGCGCCTTGAGACATGAGTTTTGAGATTTGAAGCATCAGAATAAAAAATAGCGTTGTGACATCGGCAAGCTTAACGCCGGCTCGCAGGTCAGCAGTTGGCCATCGGCGCGCACGGTGTAGGTTTGGGCGTCGATCTCCATTTTGGGCAGGTAGCTGTTATGCACCATGTGCTGTTTGCGCACACCGCGAATATTCTTGACGGCACTGAGCGTCTTGGCCAAACCAAAACGCTCCTTGATGCCTGCATTCAAACCCGCTTGCGACACAAAGGTCAGCGAGCCTCGGCTTAAGGCCCCGCCAAAGGCGCCAAACATCGGGCGGTAATGAACCGGCTGGGGCGTAGGAATGCTGGCATTGGGGTCGCCCATCGCGGCCATGGCTATGAAGCCGCCTTTCAAGATCAGCGCCGGTTTGACGCCAAAGAAGGCCGGTTTCCACACCACCAAGTCGGCCCATTTGCCCACCTCAATACTGCCGACCTCATGGCTGATGCCATGCGCGATGGCGGGGTTGATGGTGTATTTGGCGATGTAGCGCTTGGCGCGAAAGTTGTCATTGCGGGCGCTGTCCTCAGGCAGTTTGCCGCGCTGCACTTTCATTTTGTGTGCCGCTTGCCAGGTACGGATGATGACCTCGCCCACGCGCCCCATGGCCTGGCTGTCGCTGCTCATCATCGAGATCGCACCCAGGTCGTGCAACACGTCTTCGGCGGCAATCGTTTCTTTGCGGATACGGCTCTCAGCAAACGCCAGGTCTTCGGCAATGCTGGCATCCAAGTGGTGGCAGACCATCAGCATGTCCACATGCTCATCAAGCGTGTTGACGGTGTACGGCATGGTCGGGTTGGTGCTGGATGGCAAAAAGTTGGCCTCGCCCACCACGCGCAAGATATCGGGCGCATGGCCGCCGCCTGCGCCTTCGGTGTGAAAAGCGCACAGCCCACGGCCTTTGGTGGCGGCGATGGTGTCCTCCACAAAGCCACTCTCGTTGAGCGTGTCGGAATGAATCGCCACCTGCACATCGGTCTCGTCGGCCACGTCCAGGCAGTTGCTGATGGCAGCGGGCGTGGTGCCCCAGTCCTCATGCAATTTAAGGCCAATCACCCCGGCGTTGATCTGCTCGTGCAGGGCGGCTGGCAGGCTGGCGTTGCCCTTGCCGAAAAATCCGAGGTTCATGGGGAAAGCATCGGCGGCTTGCAGCATGCGCTCAATATTCCACGGCCCCGGCGTGCAGGTGGTGGCAAAGGTGCCCGTGGCGGGGCCGGTGCCGCCGCCCATCATGGTGGTGATGCCCGAGGCCAGGGCTTCTTCAATTTGTTGGGGACAAATGAAGTGAATGTGCGAATCAATCCCCCCAGCGGTGACGATATTGCCCTCGCAACTGATGATCTCCGTGCCGGGGCCAATCACGATATCCACACCGGGCTGCACATCGGGGTTGCCCGCTTTGCCGATGGCCACAATGCGCCCGCCCTTCAAACCAATGTCGGCCTTCACAATGCCCCAGTGGTCCATGATCAGTGCGTTGGTCATCACACAGTCCACCGCCCCGCCGCTTTGTGGCCCGGTGCCCGCGCCATCGCGGGTGCGCTGGGACTGCGCCATGCCATCACGGATGGTTTTGCCCCCGCCAAATTTAACTTCTTCGCCGTAGCCGCCTGCACCTAGGGTGAAGTCTTGCTCCACCTCAATCAGCAAATCAGTGTCGGCCAAGCGAACGCGGTCGCCCACCGTGGGGCCAAAAATCTCGGCGTATGCGCGTCGTCCAATCGTGGCCATTACAAAGTTTCCTTGCTGTTTGCGTCAATCGGGCCTTGCGTTAAGCCCCTAAAACCAAAGACCACGCGGTCACCCGCGAAATCCACCAGCTCCACGGTGCGCTGCTGGCCGGGCTCAAACCGAACGGCCAGCCCTGAGGCAATGTTCAGGCGCATGCCGTGGGCTGCCGCGCGGTCAAACCCCAGGGCGCCATTGGTCTCGGCAAAGTGGTAGTGCGAGCCCACCTGAATGGGCCGGTCGGAGGTGTTTTGCACAACGAGTGTGTGCGTGCGCCGACCGGGGTTGATGATGTGGTCAGGGCCGTCGGTGATGAGT
>CAIMHL010000149.1 GCA_903840825.1 uncultured beta proteobacterium | reverse complement strand
TGGTCAACCGAGGTCAATCGTTCTGAACACAGTCTGGCTTTTTTCCAAAAAGGCGTTGACAGCCTCACGATGGTCTTCGGTCTGGTGCGACAAAGCCTGGAACCCGGCCGCCATTTCAAGGTGCGTGTCCAGACGGGAGTGCATGCCTTCACGGTGTAGTCGCTTGGCCAAGCGAACAGCGTGGCTCGGATTGGCCGCAATGCGTTGCGCCAGGGCATGTGCGGTGGCCATCAATTCCTCGGGCGCGACCACTCTTGACACGAGGCCCCACTGTGCGGCGACTTCGGCTGAGATTGCGTCGCCGGTGTACATCATTTCCGCCGCCCTGGACAACCCGATGATGCGGGGCAATAACCAAGCACCGCCGTCACCGGGGATGATGCCCAGTTTGACGAAACTTTCTGCAAATTTAGCCTTGTCGGATGCGATGCGAATGTCGCACATACAAGCCAGGTCAAGCCCGGCGCCCATCGCTGCGCCATTGACTGCCGCAATCACCGGGACCTCTAGATTGAACAACGCCAGTGGCAGCCTCTGGATGCCGGTGCGGTACTCTTGCCGGATCTGCATACCGCTAACTTCACCCCTGCTCTGCCGCAACATATTGCGGACATCACCACCCGAGGAAAAGGCCGTACCCGCTCCGGTCAAGATGACGACCCTCACGCTGAGATCGCCATGGATTCGGTCGATGGCGGCCAACAGTTCCGGCACGGCGGTATTGCCGGTCAAGGGGTTGCGGCGGTCAGGCTCATTCATCGTCAATGTCACGATGTGCTGGTCCTGGTCGTAGTTCAGAAAGTCTGGCATGTGGTTATCCTGCGTGGCGATTTGGCATGACGTCAAAACCGATATGCTATCGCGCCGTGGCGAGCGTGTGCTGTCGCCGATCAATTGTTTGTGCAACCGAACACACCGGAGAAGTTTGTGAGCAGTTTGTTGAGGCAGTTACGACTGGCAGCCCTACCCGCTGGTGCCCAGGCCTTGCGGGCAGAGGTCAAGACCTTTCTGGCGTCCGAGCTCGGAGCCGCCAGCGCAGAAGTGCGGGCCCGCTCATGGATGGGCTTTGACGCAAGCTTCAGTCGGGCCCTGGCCAGCCGCGGCTGGGTGGGCGTGACACTGCCCTCCGAATACGGCGGTGCCAACCTAGATGCTTTTTCGCGCTATGTGCTGGTGGAAGAACTGCTAGCCGCCGGCGCACCCGTGGCAGCCCATTGGATTGCCGATCGCCAAAGCGGGCCCCAGATCATGAAGTTTGGTACCGCCGCGCAGAAAGCCTTTTTTCTACCCCGAATCTGCCGGGCTGAGGTGTTTTTTTGTATCGGCATGAGCGAACCCGGCGCCGGTTCAGACCTGGCCAGCGTCAGCACACGCGCCACCCCCAGGGATGGTGGTTGGGTTCTCAACGGCCAAAAGATATGGACCACCAACGCGCACCATTGTCAGTACATGATTGCCTTGGTGCGTAGCTCGGGCGAGCGAGAAGATCGCCAAGCTGGACTGTCGCAATTCATCATCGATTTATCGCTCCCGGGTGTGACGGTCCGACCGATCCGTGACCTGAGTGGCGACGCCCATTTTTCTGAGGTTTTTTTTGACAATGTCCAACTGGCACATGATGCCTTGATCGGTGCCGAAGGCAGCGGCTGGACGCAGGTGAACGCAGAGCTGGCTTTTGAGCGCAGCGGCCCTGAGCGGATTTACTCCAGCATCGTCCTGCTCGAACTCTGGATCCGCTTGCTACGTCAAAATCCTTTCGGCCAACTGCAAGCCGCCAAGGTTGGTCGCATGGCTGTGCATTTGGCCGCCTTGCGCAATATGTCGATCACGGTGACCGCCAAGCTGGCCCTGGGCGAAAGTCCAGTTGTGGAGGCGGCGCTGGTCAAGGACCTCGGCACTGAGTTCGAGCAAATGGTCCCTCAGTTGATCGAAGCCAGCATGAGATC
>CAIMHL010000148.1 GCA_903840825.1 uncultured beta proteobacterium | reverse complement strand
GGACTAAAACGGCAGTTTCTGTGCCACGCCGCGTCACCAGCTGCGGACCCTGGGTTATGCACGCGTTTAAAAACTCGCTGAAGCGTGCTTTGGCATCTTGTACGGGCCAAGTATTCATCGTGAACCACCATTTTTTAGAGAATGCATTATCTGACTAGTTAGATGACCAGTCAACAGGGTCAAATTTGGGGTAAACCCGATTCCTTTACGCTTCGTAAATTTGTATGATGACTTTATCGTCAAACCATTTATAACCCTTAAAGACAATGACCATGAATAAAAGATCCGCACTTTTAATAGCTCTCATCATGGCCGGTGCCGCTGGCAGCAGTTGGTCCCAAGCCTGGCCTACCAAACCCATTCGGCTGGTGGTACCGTTCCCGCCCGGGGGCTTGGTTGACAACATGGCGCGCCTGATTGCCCCGCGTTTGTCTCAAGAGCTGGGGCAGGCGATCGTAATTGACAACAAGCCGGGCGCCGGTGGCAACGTGGGTGCCGCCGAAGCCGCTCGTGCAACGGCTGACGGCTACACCTTGCTGATGGCCTCACCCCCTTTGACTATCAGCCCCGCGCTTTACAAATCTCTGCCTTACAAACCCGAACAGATTGCCCCGATTGCGCTGTTGGGTCGGGTCCCCAATGTGCTCATCGTCAAATCCGGGGGCATCGGCAGTGTTAGTCAACTCATTGAGAAAGCCCGCAAACAACCCGGGCAAATGAATTACGCCTCCAACGGCAACGGCACCTCTTTGCACCTCAGTGCCGAGTTGTTGAAGAGCAGCACCAGCACCTTCATCACGCACATTCCGTACCGTGGCGCAGCAGCAGGCATCACGGCCATTTTGGCGGGCGAAGTCGACATGATGTTTGACAACTTGCCCTCGGCCATGGGGCAGATACAAGCGGGCATGGTGCGCGCCCTGGCGGTAACGACTACGCAGCGCAGCAGAGCTTTGCCTGATGTTCCCACTTTGGTTGAAGCTGGCGTGCCTGATTTTGATGTCAGCGCCTGGTTTGGCTTGGCCGCGCCAACGGGCTTACCGCCCGCCGTGCTCGCCCGCCTGGAGCAAGCCCTGGAGAAAGTCGGCAAGCTGCCTGAGGTCACGTCTGCCATGCAGCGCCAAGGCGCCGAGCCTGCGTATCTGGACAGCAAAGCGATGGCCACTTTTATGACGGGCGATGCTGCCAAGTGGATGCGCGTTGCTGCGTTTGCCAAAATTACCCTGGACTAAGTCCCGAAAAGAAAGCAAAAAATGACCAGAAACGTTGGCGTCATCGGCCTGGGGGCGATGGGGGGTGGCATGGCGCGCTCGCTGCGCCGTCATGGGCACGCCGTGAATGTGTTTGATGTTCGCGCTGAAATGGCCCAAGCCTTTGCGGCAGAGGGTGGTGTGGCCTGCGCCTCGCTGGCTGAGTTGGCGGGCGCGTGCGAAGTGATCGTGTCCGTGGTGGTGAACGCCGCCCAGACCGAGACCGTGCTGTTTGGCGAAGGCGGATGCGCTTATGCCATGCGGCGTGGCAGCGTGTTTGTGATGTGCTCCACGGTGGACCCCAACTGGTCGATCGCGCTGGAGTCGCGGCTGGCAGCTTTAGGTATTTTGTACCTCGATGCGCCCATATCTGGCGGGGCCGCCAAAGCCGCCAGCGGCGAGATGACCATGATGACCGCAGGCAAGCCCGAGGCTTACGAGGCGGTGGGCACGCTCTTGGATGCGATGGCCGCCAAGGTCTACCGTCTGGGTGAGCAGGCTGGCGCGGGCAGCAAGGTCAAGATCATCAACCAGCTTCTGGCGGGTGTGCACATTGCGGCCGCCGCTGAGGCCATGGCACTGGGCTTGCGCGAAGGGGTGGACGCCCATGCGCTGTACGAGGTGATCACCCACAGTGCGGGCAATAGCTGGATGTTTGAGAACCGCATGGCCCATGTGCTGGCGGCGGATTACACGCCGCTCTCTGCGGTAGATATTTTTGTCAAAGACCTCGGGCTGGTGCTTGACATGGCGCGCGCCAGCAAATTCCCCTTGCCCTTGTCCAGCACGGCGCACCAGATGTTCATGCAGGCATCCACCGCCGGTTTTGCGCGGGAGGACGACAGCGCTGTGATCAAAATTTTCCCTGGCATTGAATTGCCCAAAAAACCATGACCCGCCTTGTTTTAGGCTGCATCGCCGACGACTTTACTGGCGCCAGCGACCTGGCCAACAACTTGGTACGCGCCGGGATGCGCGTGGTGCAAACCATTGGCGTGCCCCTTGAGCCCTTGGCGGCCGAGGTGGACGCGGTGGTAGTGGCACTCAAGTCGCGCACGCTGCCCACGTATGAGGCGGTAGCGCAATCGCTGGACGCCTTGCACTGGCTGCTGGCCCAAGGCGCGCAACAGATTTACTTCAAATATTGCTCCACCTTCGACAGCACGGCCCAGGGCAACATCGGCCCGGTGACCGAGGCGCTGATGGACGCGCTAGAAGGCGCGCCCGGTGCCGACTTCACCATCGCCACCCCGGCGTTTCCGGACAACCAGCGCACCGTCTTCAAAGGCCATTTGTTTGTGGGTGACGTGCTGCTCAATGAGAGTGGCATGCAAAACCACCCGCTCACCCCCATGATGGATGCCAACCTGGTGCGCGTGCTGCAAGCCCAGTGCCAGCGCAAGGTAGGCCTGATTGACTACAAAGTGGTGGCGCAGGGCGAGGCCGCTATTTCGGCGCGAATCGCCGAACTGCGGTCCCAAGGCGTGGGCATAGCCATAGTCGATGCGGTCTCCAACGATGACTTGTTGCGCTTGGGCCCTGCCTTGAAGAGCATGCCCTTGGTCACGGCCGGCTCCGGCGTGGCCATTGGGCTTCCGGCCAACTTTGGCCTGGCACCTTCCAGCACGGCAAGCACCTTGCCGCCTGCCAAAGGCCTGCAGGCGGTGGTCTCTGGCAGTTGTTCGCTGGCGACCAACCGGCAGGTTCGCGCTTTTATGGATGCTGGCCATCCGGCGCTGGCGCTGGACCCGCTGGCACTGATGGCCGATCAGCTAGCGGGAATAGACCCTGCGGCTCAAGCGCTGGCTTGGGCGGCGCCCCATCTTAAAAATGGCCCGGTGCTGATTTATTCATCCGCCGACCCCGAGGCGGTCAAGGCGGTGCAAGCCCAACTGGGGGTGCAGGCCGCAGGCGCTCTGGTGGAGCACACCTTGGCCGCTATCGCGCGCGGCTTGGTCGCGCTGGGCGTGCGCCAACTGTTGGTGGCAGGCGGCGAAACCTCGGGGGCTTGCGTGCAGGCTTTGGGTATTTCACAACTTCAGATTGGCCCGCAGATTGACCCCGGCGTGCCTTGGTGTCACGCCCAAAGCGCGGCCGCGCCGGGTGAAGGGCTGCACCTCACCCTCAAATCAGGCAACTTTGGTGTGGACGAGTTCTTCACCAAAGCCTTTAAAGTGTGGGCATGAACGAAACCCAAGCCCGAGATGAAATATGCCGCGTCGGGCGCAGCCTGTTTGAGCGCGGCTACGTGCACGCCACCGCTGGCAACATCAGCGTGCGCCTTAGTGACGCCGAGGGCGGCGGCTACCTGATCACCCCCACGGATGCGTGCCTGGGCTTTCTCGACCCCGCCCGGCTGGCCCGGCTGGACGCCAAGGCGCATCAAACCAGCGGCGATATTGCTAGTAAAACAATAGCGCTTCATGCTACTATCTACAAGGCTGCAGCTCAATTTTCTAAAAAAACAAGCTGCATCATCCACACCCACAGCACGCACTGCGTCGCGCTCACCCTCAAGCCCTTGGTGGCAGCAAATAAGCGCTGGCCTGAACTCTTGCCCGCCCTCACGCCTTACTTTGTGATGAAGGTCGGCCATGTGCCGGTGATGGCTTACCACCGCCCCGGCGCTTTGGCAGCGGCTGACGAAGTGGCCCAAGCGATTGCCCACTACGGCGCAGCGGGCACGCCCCTGCGCGCCGTCATGCTGGCGCGACTCGGCCCCAATGTATGGCACGACTCACCGACGGCGGCGATGGCTACGCTAGAAGAGCTAGAGACAACCGCCCACCTCATGCGCCTGAGCGCTGAAGTGCCCGAACTCCTGACAGAACCCCAAATAGAAGAACTGCGCCAAACCTTCTGTGCGCGCTGGTAAAAAACTATGCCTAAATTTGCAGCCAACTTGTCCATGCTCTACCCCGAGCTTGAGTTTCTGGACCGCTTTGAAGCCGCCGCGCAAGACGGTTTTAAAGGGGTTGAATACCTCTTTCCCTACGCCTTCAAGGCCGCTGACATTGCCCAGCGTTTAAGCGACAACGGCTTGCAGCAAGTGCTGTTTAATGCCCCACCCGGCGACTGGGACGCCGGTGAGCGCGGCTTGGCTTGCCTGAGTGGGCGCGAGGCTGAATTTAAAAGCGGTTTCATGCAAGCGCTGGATTACGCTACCGCTCTGAACTGCACGCGCATTCATGTCATGGCGGGCCTGCTGCCCGTAGGCACCGAGCGCGAAGCCTTACATGCCACATTCACCAATCGCCTGCAATGGGCCGCCACCGAGGCCGCCAAACATGGCCTTGAGGTGCTGATCGAACCCATCAACACCCGCGACATTCCCCGCTTTTACCTGAACCGCCAGGACCACGCCCATGAGGTCGTTGCAGCCGTGGGCGCGCCCAATTTGAAAGTGCAAATGGACCTGTACCACTGCCAGATTGTGGAGGGCGATGTGGCCATGAAGCTGCGCAAATACCTGCCCACCGGCCATGTGGGGCACCTGCAAATTGCGGGCGTGCCCCAACGCCACGAGCCTGATTTGGGCGAGCTGAACTACCCTTACCTTTTCTCGCTCATCGACGAGCTGGGCTTTGACGGCTGGGTGGGCTGCGAATACCGCCCGGCACGGGGCATGCAGCCTGGCGGCACGTCGGCCGGCTTGGGCTGGCTCAAGCCTTGGCTATAAAGTGCATGGCATGATAGTGGGCCGAATTAACTGACCCTCTCCAGGAGACTTGTATGAATGCCCGAGACCCCGATGCCGCCTTGAACGCCCCACAAGCCCTGGAGGAAGTCAGCCGTGCTTGGGACGACGACATCGTCCATCGGCTCGAAGACTACATTCGCATCCCCGCCAAATCCCCCGCCTTTGATGCCGACTGGGCCAAAAACGGCTTTATTGACACCGCACTGTGGGACGCCGCCACCTGGGTGCAATCGCAAAAGGTAGAAGGCCTGACGCTGGAGATCATCCGCTTGGAAGGCCGCACGCCGGTCCTGTTTTTCGAAATCCCCGCATCCAGTGGAGACACTAGCGCTGCCCCTTTAGACACGACACCTGCCAACCAAACCGTGCTGATGTACGGCCACCTGGACAAGCAACCCGAATTCACCGGCTGGCGCAGCGACCTTGGGCCCTGGACGCCCAAGTATGAAGACGGCAAGCTTTATGGCCGGGGCGGCGCCGATGACGGCTACGCCGTGTACGCCAGCATGGCAGCCGTGGCCGCCCTCAAAAGCCAAAAAAAGGCCCACCCCCGCATCGTCGGCCTGATCGAGACCTGCGAAGAAAGCGGCTCTTATGACCTGATGCCCTACATCGATGCGCTCGGCACCCGCTTGGGCGACGTAGCGCTGGTGATTTGCCTGGACTCTGGCGCGGGCAACTACGACCAACTGTGGCTCACCAACAGCTTGCGCGGCATGGCCGGGGGCGTCCTGAAGGTAGAAATATTGACCGAAGGCGTGCATTCGGGCGACGCCAGCGGGCTGGTGCCGTCCAGTTTTCGCATCATGCGCCAAGTGCTGGACCGGCTGGAAGACAGCGCCACCGGGCGCTTGCTGCCCGCCTCATTCCATTGCGAAGTGCCGCCCGACCGGCTGGCTCAGGCGCAAGCCACCGCCGCCATTTTGGGCGATGAGTTGTACAAACGCTTTCCGTGGGCGCACTACGACTGCGGTGGCGCCAGCCAGTTTGCCCTGCCCACCACCACCGACCCGCTGCAAGCGCTCTTGAACCGCACTTGGAAACCCACCTTGAGCGTCACCGGGGCCGAGGGGTTTCCGGACTTTAGAAACGCGGGTAATGTGCTGCGCCCCTACACCGCCTTCAAACTCAGCCTGCGCCTGCCGCCGCTGGTGGAGGCGGCCACTGTCACCGCCGAACTCAAGCAACTGCTCGAAGACAACGCGCCCTATCAGGCCCGCGTCACCTTTGAAGGGGGCGGTGGCGCCACCGGCTGGAACGCGCCTAGCACCGCGCCGTGGTTTGAAAAAGCGCTGCACCAAGCCTCCAACGATTACTTTGGCGCACCCTGCGGCTACATCGGCCAGGGCGGCACTATTCCGCTCATGAACATGCTGTCCAAAGGCTTCCCCAAAGCGCAAATGATGGTCTGTGGCGTGCTGGGCCCCAAGAGCAACGCCCACGGCCCCAATGAGTTTTTGCATGTGCCTTACGCCAAGAAATTAACCGCAGCCGTGGCGCAAGTCATTGCCCAAATGTCCGCATGAACACCCCACCCCCTGTGACCTCACAACTCGACATTCAGGGCAACGCCACGGCGGTACGAGATTGGCCGCTGGCCGCTGAGGTGCCGTTGCGTGGCGTCGTGCTGCTGGTGCATGGCTTGGGCGAACACACAGGGCGCTACGAGGGGCTGGCGCAGCACCTCAATGACTGGGGCTTTGCCGTGCGTGGTTATGACCAGTTTGGCCATGGCAACACTGGTGGGGTGCGCGGTTGCCTGACCAGCGACAACCGTTTGCTGGACGACCTGGCCGCGATGGTGGACGACACCCGCGCCCGCATGGCACAGGGCACCCCGCTCATCTTGCTGGGCCACAGCTTAGGCGGCTTGGTAGTGGCGCGCTTTGTGGGCTTGAACTTGGGCTTGGGTTTGCGCCCGGTGGAGGCGCTGGTGTTGTCTTCACCCGCGTTGGACCCCGGACTTAATTGGGTGCAAAAACTGCTGCTGGCCGTGCTGCCCAAGATCGCGCCCAATTTGTGTGTGGGCAACGGGCTTGACCCCGCCATGCTCTCGCACGACCGCACTGTGGTGGCGGCTTACAAAGCCGACCCGCTGGTGCATGACCGCGTCTCAGGCCTGCTCGCCCGCTTTATTGCCGACAACGGCCCAGCCGTCATAGCCCAAGCGCCCGACTGGACAACGCCCACGCTGCTGCTGTTTGCCGGCGCCGACAAACTGGTCAACCCGGCAGGCAGCCGCGCGTTTGCAGCGGCTGCGCCCAAAACCGTGGTGAGCGCCCACAGCTTTGATGCGCTGTACCACGAGATTTTCAACGAGCGCAAGGCAGCGCCTGTGTTTGCTGAGCTTAAAAAGTGGCTGGAGTTTCGGTTTTAAGCCGCTGGCACCCGCCGCTGGCGCAGCCAGAGCCAAACCAGCGCGCCACCGGTCAAGACCACCGGCACCAACGACCCCCAGTTCAGCAGCGCCCAGCCGCGTGTAGTCACCAGCACACCCGAGGCCAACGAACTGATCGCCAGCGTGATGAAGACAAAGAAGTTGAGCGCGCCTTGCGCCCGGTCTTTTTCTTCAGGGGTGTAGGTGGTCAACGACAAGGTGGTGCTGCCAGTGAACAGAAAATTCCACCCCACGCCCAGACAAAACAAAGCAATCAAAAACTGGTGCAACTCAACCCCCGAGAGCGCCACGCCGATGCACAGTGCGTTCAACAACACGCCCACCCCCATGATGGGCAGGGTGCCAAAGCGCTTGA
Source organism: uncultured beta proteobacterium (assembly GCA_903840825.1). Classification (GTDB taxonomy): domain Bacteria; phylum Pseudomonadota; class Gammaproteobacteria; order Burkholderiales; family Burkholderiaceae_C; genus Rhodoferax. The sequence continues at coordinate 1,648 of CAIMHL010000148.1, read as the reverse complement.
TCAGGTGCCCGGTAAAAAAGCCTGGCGCAAACATGCCAATGACGTGCCACTCCAGCACCAGCGCCACATCCGAGAACGGCAGATTGCACTGCTGCATGGCCAGCGGGGTCGCGGCCATCAGCAAGTTCATCACACCATAGCCCAAAGCCCCGGTAGCAGCAGCCACAATAAAAACCGGCTGACGCATGATTTCTCCCAAAGGGCGCCCAGCGTTTGAAGCTTTTTTAACTGGAGCGGGCGGGAACTCAATGAAATACAACACCGCCATCGACAGCAAGGCCACCGCCCCCAACGCCACATAAGCGCCGGCAAAAGGCACGCCCAACCAGCTGCGCGTGAATTGGGCCAGGTTGGGGCCGAGTACTGCGCCAATCAACCCACCGGCCATCACCAAAGAGACGGCTTTTTCGCGCCAGGCCACCGCAGCCAACTCAGCGGCGGCAAAGCGGTACAGGTTGGCGTTGGCGTTGTAATACCCGGCCACTACGGTGGCAGCGCACAAGAGCCAAAAATTGCTGTTGAGGGCCGCATAAGCACACAGCAGCGTAGAAGCCAGCGCCACCAACAGTCCGAGTTGAAACGACACCTTGCGGCCAAAGCGCATTTGCGTTTTGGCCACCAGCCCGGTGGATAGCGCCCCGCCCACCACATAGCCCATGACGGGCAGCGTAGCCATCCAGCCTAGCGGCGCCATGCTCAAACCGACCAAGCCGTTGATGGCAATGAAGGTGACGTTGTTGGTCAGGAAAAGTCCCTGGCAGATGGCCAAAAGCCAGAGGTGTCGGTTCATGGGGAATGCTTTTTAATTTGATTTTCATATTATGACGGGGCCATTTGCCAAACTGCTACTCAATAACGTTACTATTGAAAGCGTTCAAAAACTGCTTTTATCGCCAATAAATATTAATTAATGCATGTCAAATCTCCCCACCATCGCCGTTATTGAAAATGACGAGGCGCTGCGCACCTTTCTCATCTACACCCTGCGCAGCGAGAAATACACCGTGTGGGGAGCCGCCAGCGCCGAGGAGTTTTACCGCACTTGGGCAGTCTCAAAAACGCAGGTTGTCACCCTCGATCTAGGTCTGCCCGGCGAAGACGGCATTTCGGTACTGAACCATTTGCGCCAAGACAAAGACATCACCATCATCGTCATCACAGGGCGCACCAGTACGCAGGAACGCATTGAAGGCCTAGAGGCCGGGGCCGACCACTACCTCACCAAACCCGTTTACAAGCGCGAACTGCTGGCTGCCATTGAGGCCTCGCAGTGGCGAAAGCAACTGGACCAAACCTCGCCCGCCGGCCTTTATGTACCCTTGCCAGAAGCCCTGCCGCAGTGGCTAATGCACCCTTCGCTGTTGATGATTACCCTGCCAGACGGCCGTTCACTCAATTTAACTGAGCGCGAGGGCCTGCTACTGGCCTGCTTGCTCAGCTCTCCCGGTGGCGTGGTCAGCCGCGACAAACTACATGCAGCCACCTTCCCCAGCCATATAGAAAACAACCGCCAAATAGACGTCATCATCTCCCGCCTGCGCGAAAAAGCTACCCGCGAGCTTGCGGTTGCGCTCCCCGTCAGAACCATCTTTGGCAAAGGGTTTACTTTTATCAACGCAGACTAGCCACAGGGGGTTTCGGTCTTTCG
>CAIMHL010000147.1 GCA_903840825.1 uncultured beta proteobacterium | reverse complement strand
TGTCGTATTCCTTTGTTGCCTTTTTTACCTCATTTGCTGCCGAGTTTGCGGCACAGCGGGCCGATGTGGCGCTGGTCTTTGGCTTGTGCGGGCTGATTTATTTTGTGCTGGGGGTGGGCGGCGGCATGCTGGCCGACCGGTTTGGCCCTCGCACCGTTTCCATGACTGGCATGGCTTATCTGGGTCTGCATGGCGCTGTCGGCGTTAGCCACAGGGGTGTCGGCGCGTTTGGTGGTCGGCAAAGTCAACGGACCACAGCGGGTTGCCACTTGATTCTTTTTGGACAACTTAATTGGCGCAACGACCCTTACTTGAGTCCGTACCAAACTCCGCGCCCGCTGCCTTGCTGATTCAAGTGGCCACGTTCGACCAATTGTCGGAAGTGTTGCTTGAGCGTATTTCGACTGACGCCCGTCAATTTGATGGCATCGCCAATCGTGATGCGTCCATGCTCACGAGTAAATTCGACGATCTGCAGCGATAGGTCTGGCAAAGTGGCCAAAACGATTCTTTCGCGTTCGACCTTCTTTTCAAGTCGCCTGACTTGTTCAGCCATTGAGCGCAGGAAGAAAGCCAACCATGGTTGCCAGTTGGGTGCATCCGATCGGATCGAGCCCTGCGTCTGCCGCAAGGCCAGGTAATAGGCTTCTTTGTTGAGCTCGATCACGCTTTCAAGCGAGCTGTATGGCACATAGGTATAACCCGCCTGGATCAACAGCAAGGTCGTCAAAATACGACTCAGGCGGCCATTGCCATCCTGGAATGGATGTATCTCGAGGAACACCACGACAAAAATGGCGATGATCAGCAACGGGTGCAAAAGAGCTTTGTCCCGCTCATCATTGAGCCAGGGCAGCAGTTCGCCCATCAGGCGAGGCGTGTCAAAAGGACTTGCCGTCTCGAACACAATGCCTATCTGCACACCGTCTTCGTCAAATGCTGCCACACTGTTTGAGTTGGTCTTGTACTGTCCCCGGTGCCGCGAGTCTTTTTCACTGTGGCGCAACAAGATCTGGTGCAACTGCTTGACGTGGTTCTCATTGAACGGGATGTCTCGCCACGAGCTGTACACCAATTCCATCAATTCTGCGTAGCCAGCCACTTCCTGCTCATCCCGGGTTTCAAAGGACTGGATGGCAAGTTTTGAGAGTAGCTTGTCTACTTCCCGATCGGTCAGTTTGCTGCCTTCTATACGAGTGGACGAACCAATGCTTTCGATGGTTGCCACCCTTCGCAAGGCCGAAAGACGTTCGGGCGCAAGAGTACCCATGGCTCGCCAAGCGCCTTTGAACTCGTCAATCCGAGCGATCAGGCTGAGTGTCTCAGGAGCGATGTGGAGAGAGTCGGTACGAAACATAAAACCAATATTACACCCAATTACACCCAATTACATCCAATTAAATACTTTTGAGAATACCCGCGAGCCCACGGCGCTGACGGTGCTGATGCAGACCACCCCGGCCAGCCTGAGCCAGCGCTATGGGGCCGACCGCGTGCTGGCCGTGACGGGCGAGCAGGTGCAAGCCTACAGCTATGGCCCCGACTGGATTGCCGAAGAGCACCTGTATGTGCCGCGCCCCAACGCCCCCCAGGCGCAGCCGGGCTGGGTGCTGGGCACCGCCCTGCACCGCGCCAGCGGCC
>CAIMHL010000146.1 GCA_903840825.1 uncultured beta proteobacterium | reverse complement strand
GACTTCATAGCCGAAGGAGCGTATCACCGACTTGCTTTTCTCGGTTTTCAGAAAAGCCAGCAGTGCAGTGGCCGCCGGATTGTCTTTGCCCTTGTTGAGCAGCACGGCGTCTTGGTGCAGGGGGGCGTGCAGTGGTGTTGGCACGATCCAGCCGGAGCCTTGGCGCAGCTTGCCATTGTCAACCACCTGAGACAAAGCCACAAAGCCCAGTTCGGCGTTGCCAGTGGCCACAAAGCTGTAGGTTTGGCCAATGCTTTCGCCTTGCACCAAGCGTGGGGTGAGGGCGCCAAGCAGGCCCAATGCGGTGAGGGTTTGCACGGCGGCCGCGCCGTAAGGGGCCAACTTGGGCGCGGCGATGGCGAGGTGTTTGAAGTGGCCGGTTTTTAAAACCTCACCCTGTGCGTCCACTCCCTGGGCGTCGGCAGACCAGAGCACCAGACGGCCTGTGGCGTAGGTGAATCGGCTGCTTGCAACCGCTTGAACGTCTTGAATCAGGCGGGCGGGGGATGCGCTGTCAGCGGCCAGCAGGACGTCAAACGGGGCGCCGCTTTTGATTTGGGCAAACAGCTTGCCCGTGGCACCCGCTGACATCAGCAGCTTGTGGCCGCTTTCTATTTCAAAATCGCGCGTCAAGGCTTTGAGGGGTGCCGCAAAGTTGGCCGCCACAGCCACTTGCACTGTTTCCGCATGGGCAACTGACAACCCGAGCAAGAGCAGCCAAAAAAATGAGCGTGCCCCCGGCATCAGTGCTTACCCAGCTTGCGGTAGACCGTGGCGCGGCTGATGCCCAGGGTGCGCGCGGCCTCCGCCACATTGCCCCGCGCTTGCTCAACAGCTTGACGGATCAAGTGATCTTCAATGTCTTTCAATTGCAGGCTCTGCGCGGCGTGGGGTCGGGTCTGTGTTGAAACTATCAGCGTTTCTCTTGAGGGTGCGATTGGCAAGGCTTGCAAATGCAGACCTGACCACAGGGGGATTTCAATGGTCCCTGAATTTCTCTTGGCCGCATCAAACAACATCTCATAGGGGATACCAAAAACCTCGCTGACATGGACGGCCTCATCACCTCGAGTGGCCAGAAGGGGGGCCATTTGGCGGGCTGAGGGGTTGGCGCCCGTGATCCAACCATCGGCATCCAGGCACAGGATGCCGTCGGCTTCGCCTCCCATGGTGTTGCCTGGCCAATTGAGCCGCACCATCAAGGTGTGGGCTTGGGCCAGAACCAGTGCGTTTTCAATTTTGGAGGCCGATTGGGTAATTAAATGTTTCAGCTCAGGGCGCTCTTCGGCGTCAATGCCGGTCAGGTCGAGCATGCCGACACAGGCACCATCCGGCCCAAAAAGGGGCGCGCCGGCGCAACTGTAATGCGCAGTGCCTGCAAAAAAATGTTCACCCCGGTGCAGCCAGACGGCTTGTTTTTCAGCCAGCGCCGTGCCAATAGCCGTGGTGCCCACGCTTTGCTCGGACAGGTCGGTACCGATGCGCGTAATCAGGTGGGCACGGGGGTCGGAGCGGTCAATCTGGCCACTCACATCCACCACCACGCCTTGCGCGTTGGTGAGAATCGCAAAGTAGCGCGTATTGATAATGGCGCGCCCCAGGCCTTCCAGAATGGGCTTGGCCGTTTTCACCAGGCGCTGATTGGCATCAAGGGTGCGGTGCACATGCTGCT
>CAIMHL010000145.1 GCA_903840825.1 uncultured beta proteobacterium | reverse complement strand
CTCAGCACTGACTTTCAATGGCCATCGCATTCACTACGATCGAGCTTATGTCACACAACAAGAAGGCTACCCTGGTTTGGTGGTGCACGGGCCGCTGATAGCCACTTTATTGGTTGATTTATTAAGACGAAATACAAACCAATCATTGAAAAAATTTGAGTTCAAAGCTGTGCGCCCAAGCTTTGAATGCGCAGACGGACGCGCCATCCATTTGAGCGCGCAAAGCAAAGACAACAAGCATGTTAGTTTGTGGGCGCAAGACCACGAAGCGTATCTGACCATGCAAGCCACTGCAGAATTGAATTGATCCAAATGACACACACCATTCCCAAGCCCGATGCACATCAACCCTTGCGCGAAGCATTGCGCGATATGTGCAAAAGCTTTGACTCAAAGTACTGGCAAGAAGTAGATGAAGCCCGCGGCTATCCCGAACAATTTGTCAAAACATTAACCGATGCCGGATGGATGGCCGCACTCATTCCCACTGAATACGGTGGCTCTGGCTTGGGCTTGGCTGAAGCGTCCGTCATCATGGAAGAAATCAATTTGTCGGGCGGCAACGCCGGTTCGTGCCATGGCCAGATGTACAACATGGGTACCTTGCTTCGGCATGGCTCCGATTTACAAAAGCAAACTTACTTGCCCAAAATTGCTTCGGGCGAACTTCGTTTGCAGTCCATGGCTGTAACTGAGCCCACCACAGGCACAGACACCACTCAACTTAAAACCACTGCCGTCAGAAAAAATGACCGGTATGTGGTGAATGGCCAAAAGGTTTGGATCTCGCGCATTCAACACTCGGACCTGATGATTTTGCTGGCACGCACCACGCCATTGTCTGAGGTGAAGAAAAAAAGCGAAGGCATGTCGATCTTCATGGTCGATTTGAAGCAAGCCATTGGCCATGGCATGACCGTCAAACCCATTCGCAACATGGTGAACCATGAAACCAATGAAGTCTTCTTTGACAACCTGGAAATTCCTGTTGAAAACCTGATTGGTGAAGAAGGCAAGGGTTTTAAATACATCTTGGATGGTCTGAACGCCGAGCGCGTGCTCATTGCGGCAGAGTGCATTGGCGATGCCTATTGGTTCATTGACCGCGCCACCCGCTATGCCAACGAACGCGTGGTCTTTGGCCGGCCCATTGGCCAAAATCAAGGCGTGCAGTTTCCCATTGCCGACAGCTACATTGAAACCGAAGCCGCCAACCTGATGCGCTTTCGGGCGTGCGAATTGTTTGATGCCAATCAGGCTTGTGGTGCCGAAGCCAACATGGCCAAATACTTGGCAGCCAAAGCATCATGGGAAGCTGCCAATGTGTGTTTGCAAACGCATGGCGGTTTTGGTTTTGCCGCGGAATACGACGTTGAAAGAAAATTCAGAGAAACCAGGCTGTACCAAGTGGCACCTATTTCTACCAACCTTATTTATTCCTACATGGCCGAGCATGTGCTGGGTTTGCCAAGATCGTTCTGATGACTTCCTCCAACACATCGCCCACCAACCCGCCCGCTAGACCACTTGACCACATCACTGTGGTCTCGCTGGAGCATGCCATAGCAGCACCCTTTTGCACCAGGCAGTTGGCTGACTTAGGCGCGCGCGTGATCAAAATTGAACGGCCTGAAGTCGGTGATTTTGCTAGAGCCTACGACCAACGCGCCAGAGGACAGGCCTCGCACTTTGTGTGGGTCAATCGCTCCAAAGAAAGCTTGGCTTTAGATTTAAAAAATGCTCAGCATTTGGAAGTTCTAAAGGCCTTGATTGCCAAAGCAGATGTGGTGGTGCAAAACTTGGCACCCGGTGCTACCGCTCGCATGGGTTTGGACGCCGCTACCTTAAGAGCCCAAAATCCAAGGCTTATTGTGTGTGACATTTCTGGCTACGGCCTTGACGGTCCCTACCGCGATAAAAAAGCCTACGACTT
>CAIMHL010000144.1 GCA_903840825.1 uncultured beta proteobacterium | reverse complement strand
CCATGCGCGATGTCGACCGTGCCATAGTGTTTTCCTTGCGCTACGCCGACTCGATCGGCATCAATGGTGATGACGAGGTGACCGCGCGACTGGTGGCGCGTGATCCGAAGAAGTTCATTGGTTTCGCCTGTATCGATCCGCGCATGCCCAACTGCATGGACCTGCTGGTGCATGCCATCGAAGATCTGAAGCTCAAGGGCGTGAAATTCGGCCCGATCTACAACGGCGTGTCATTGCTGGACCCCCGTCTGGAGCCCATCTACCAATACCTGGTCAAGCACAACCTGCCCCTCACCATGCACATGGGCACCACGTACGGTGCAAACGCACCCGTGCAGTATGGCCGCCCGTTGGATGTGGACACCATCGCTAACCGCCACCCAGATCTGAAAATGGTGATGGCCCACATGGGTCACCCCTGGTACGAGGAGTGCATCGTGGTGGCGCGTAAAAATCCGAATGTGTATTGTGAGGTTTCTGCCCTGTATTACAGACCCTGGCAGTTCTGGAATATTTTGGTCTGCGCGCAGGAGTACACGATTGCGAACCGCAACAAAATATTCTGGGGCACAGACTTCCCGTTCACCACTGTCGCTGACTCCATCGCTGGTCTGCGCGATGTGAATCAGGTGATCGCCGGCTCCGGCCTGCCTCGCGTCACCCAAGACACGATCGATCAAATTCTGCATTCAGACCCCACCCTCCATTGGTGGCACGGCGGCTTAAGCGCTTAGAGGCAAGCATGACTGACGACAGCAAAAAGACCGCTAACCCTAAGCGCCCCAACGGGCTGCGAAGCGACGAGTGGTTCGCGCGCCAAGACTCGTACGGATTCATTTACCGCAGCTGGATGAAGAACCAGGACCATGCAGCGCGCATGTTCGATGGCAAGCCGGTCATCGGGATTTGCAACACCTGGTCCGAGTTCACACCTTGCAACGGTCACCTGCGTGGGCTGGCCGAACATGTCAAGCGCGGTGTGTTGGAGGCAGGTGGGTTTCCGCTTGAGTTTCCAGTCACCTCGCTCTCCGAGCCACTGATGCGGCCCACCACCATGCTGTTCCGTAACCTGGCCAGCATGGATGTCGAAGCCTCCATCCGTTCTCAGCCCATGGACGGTGTGGTGCTGTTGGCAGGATGTGACAAGACCACGCCGGCTTGCTTGATGGGTGCGGCCAGTGTTGACCTGCCCACACTGCTTGTGTCAGGCGGCCCCATGCTTTCGGGCCGCTATGAGGGTCGTGCGCTGGGTTCTGGCACAGATGTCATTCGCTTCAAGGACGCCGTGGCCGCAGGCACGATGAGTATTCCGGAATTCATGGCTGCCGAGGCTGCCATGTCGCGCAGTGCTGGCTCATGCATGACCATGGGCACGGCATCCACCATGGCCAGCCTGTGTGAAGGGCTGGGCATCGCCCTAACGCAAAACGGCGCCATACCAGCGGTGGACTCGCGTCGTCAGGCGCTGGCTTTCGAGGGCGGCCGGCGCGCTGTGCAGATGGTTCGAGAAGACCTGCGGATGTCGCGGGTCTTGACCAAGAACGCCTTTGCAAACGCAGTTCGCCTCAATGCAGCGTTAGGTGGCTCCACCAATGCTGTCGTGCACCTCCTCGCGCTGGCGGGTCGACTCGGTGTTGACTTCACGCTGAACGACTGGGACAGGTATGGCCGAGACGTGCCCTGCCTCGTCAATCTCATGCCCTCTGGCCAGTACCTGATGGAGGACTTTTACTATGCGGGGGGTGTGCCAGCGGTTCTGCAAGAGATTGCGTCTTTCCTTGACCTGGAGCAGCCCACAGTAGCCGGCTTAACCATGGGCCAAGTGATCGCCGATGCCAAGGTGTTTGATCGGAGGGTCATCTTCCAAGTCGCGCAGCCTTTCAAACCCAAGGGAGGTATTGCTGTATTGCGCGGGAATTTGGCTCCCAACGGTGCCGTGATCAAGCCGTCTGCGGCTACGCCTGCCCTGATGCGTCACCGTGGGCAGGCGGTCACTTTCAGCAGTGCAGATGATCTCAAGAAGCGCATCCACGACCCAGACCTCCAAGTCGACGAGCACAGCATACTGGTTCTCAAAAACTGCGGCCCGCGCGGTTACCCTGGCATGGCTGAGATCGGCAATCTGCCGATTCCTGCCAAGTTGCTTCAGCAGGGCGTGACCGATATGGTGCGCATCTCGGATGCTCGCATGAGCGGCACCGCCTTTGGCACCGTGGTGCTGCATGTGGCTCCCGAGGCCGCCGCAGGTGGGCCGCTCGCATTGGTAGAGAACGGTGACTGGATCGAACTTGATGTGGCCGAGCGTCGGTT
>CAIMHL010000143.1 GCA_903840825.1 uncultured beta proteobacterium | reverse complement strand
GCAGCCAGTGCATCAGCCAGAACCGGGCCGGGGGCCAGTCGCTTAAGGCACTGGTTGTCACCATCGCAAAAAGTTTCGCGGTGGTTGTAGGCGCTCAGGCAGGGTGAGCATGCGATGCCGGACTCAAGCACCTGGGCCCGGGGACCCAGAGGGCCATACAAACGGCCCGTTTCGGGGCCAAAAAATACCATCGTGGGAAGTGGCGTCAGGCTGGCAAAGTGGCCGGGGCCGCCGTCGTTGGTGATGAGTAAGTCAGCGCCGTGGAATAACATCAATAATTCGCGGATGCTGCGGGTGTAACCAGTCAGGTCCACACAAAAGTCGCTGTTGATTTGCATGCGCAAGTCTCGCGCCAACTGTGCATCATCGCGCAGTCCGATCAGACCCACCGCATGACCGGCCCTGCACAAGCCGCTCGCCACTTGCGCATAGTAATTGGCAGGCCAGGCGCGCTCGGGCAACAGGCCGCCGCCGGCATAAATGAGTACCACTTTTCGGCCTGCAAGGCTGGGGTGATCGGCCAGCATCTTGGCTTTGTAGGCGATGAGTTCAGCCGCTTGAAAGGGGACGTCAAGCAAGGTATCTGACGGCAGCTCGCGCAGCGGGGCTGATTTGTTGCGCGGCATCCCTTGTGAGTCCAGCGCATCCACCAGTGATAAAAACTGCTGGCTGATGTGTTGGTAGGGGTTGTAGGGAATGGCGCGGTTGATGAACCCCCCGCGGTACAAGCCTTCCTGGGTGTGGGGCGTGAAACCGGCACGAACGGGCGCACCGCTCATATAAGACATCAGACTGCTGATGCGAGAGAAGAGTTCGCAGTCCACCACAGCGTCCAGCGGCAGGCGTCTAAGCGTCCTGCAAACGCGCCAGATATCGAGCAATAAACCAAGACCGGCACGGTCATCCAGGGCATGCAAATGTTCTGGATGGGCCAAACCCAGCAGGGCGGCCACTTCTTGGTTTTTCTTGAGCTGCAGTACATGCAGCGTGGCACTGGGGTAGCGCTGGCGAAGGGCGGCAAACATGGGCCCTGCCAACACCACGCTGCCCATTTCCGACAACAAAATAACCAGAATATGGCGCGGCTCACTGGGCATTCGAGCCTGTGCTTGCCCCCGAACTGTGAGGCGAGCCCACACAGACACCGCTGCGCACAGAAGCTGGCCCACCCAGCGGTCTATCCAGCGTTGTGTCTGTATTTTCATGGGTTAATTATTGGTTTTAAAGGCCAGCCGCCGAGCGCAGGGCGTGCGCCTTGTCGGTGCGCTCCCAGGTGAACTCAGGCTCTTCACGACCAAAGTGACCGTAAGCTGCCGTCTTTTCATAGATCGGGCGCAGCAAGTCCAGCATCTGGATGATGCCTTTGGGGCGCAGGTCAAACAGCTCGTTCACGATCGCCGCAATTTGGTCGTCAGGGATGACGCCGGTGCCTTCGGTGTACACCGTGACGTTCATGGGCTTGGCCACACCAATGGCGTAAGCCACCTGAATCTGGCACTGACGCGCCAAGCCAGCCGCCACAATATTTTTGGCCACGTAGCGCGCAGCGTAAGCGGCAGAACGGTCCACCTTTGTTGGGTCTTTGCCACTGAAGGCGCCACCGCCGTGGGGGCAAGCACCACCGTAAGTGTCCACAATGATCTTGCGGCCAGTCAAGCCACAGTCGCCTTGCGGGCCGCCGATGACAAAACGCCCGGTGGGGTTAATCAGGTACTTGGTGTCGGCCGTGAGCCACTCTTTGGGCAGCACGGGTTTGATGATGTCTTCAATCACCGCCTCAATGAAAGCGGGCTTCATCTTTTGGCCGTCACTCATTTCTGGGCTGTGCTGGCTGGACAGCACCACCGTATCAATACTGTGCGGCTTGCCGTCCACATAACGCATGGTGATCTGGCTCTTGGCATCGGGGCGCAAAAAGGGCAGACGGCCATCTTTGCGCAACTGCGCTTGACGCTCCACCAAGCGGTGAGCGTAGTAAATGGGCGCGGGCATCAGCTCGGGGGTCTCGTTGCAGGCATAGCCAAACATCAGGCCTTGGTCACCGGCGCCGGTGTTGAGGTGGTCGTCACTGGCGTGGTCCACGCCTTGGGCGATGTCGTTGCTTTGTTTGTCATAGGCCACCAGCACCGCGCAGCCCTTGTAGTCGATGCCGTACTCGGTGTTGTCGTAGCCAATGCGTTTGATGGTGTCGCGCGCCACCTGGATGTAGTCCACATGCGCGTTGGTGGTGATTTCACCGGCCAGCACGACCAGGCCGGTGTTGCAGAGGGTTTCTGCAGCCACGCGGGATTTGGGGTCTTGCTTGAAAATTGCGTCAAGAATCGCATCAGAAATCTGATCGGCTACCTTATCGGGGTGACCTTCAGAGACGGATTCAGAGGTAAATAAAAAATCGTTCGCCATAATAATTAAGCTCCAAAAACAGCTGTTGCAACAAGATATAAGACCGCGTTGCTTGGGCTGGGATGCTTCGGCGAACGCTTTAGCAGTGATGTCAAAGTTGACAAGGCACAATATCGGCTCAATTGAGACGCCCTTGTGTGTCGCCCTGCAAGTAGTTCCATAACTCAGCGACGCCCCTAGTTTATCCGACGGATGCAGCGATTTTTCAAAATTTTCTCCCGCCTGCCTTTGGGCCTGG
>CAIMHL010000142.1 GCA_903840825.1 uncultured beta proteobacterium | reverse complement strand
CCGATCTTCCCACAGCGTACCGCTGCGGTGCTGGGTGTGGTTGAAATATCGCACATAACGCCTGCCCACCGCCTGCATCATCTGCGGCAAACCCTCGGCGGTGTCGGGTGTGGCCAGCAGGTGAAAGTGGTTGCTCATCAGCACGTAGGCATGCAGCGCCACGCCAAACTTGGCGGCGTTCTCGCCCAAAAGCTGAAGCAGCATCTGGTAATCCGCATTGGAAGCAAATATAGGCTGACGGTTGTTGCCCCGCTGAATCACATGGTGCGGGTAGCCGGGCAAGATGAGGCGGGGGAGGCGGGCCATAGGGGGGGGGAATTGAACAAACGGGGCGTTAGTTTAATTGGAATCTGACCCCCATTGTTTTATTGAAGAAAACACACCGCATGCCGCTGGATGTTTTGAGTGGCACGAGCCTGTAATGCGCCCCTGCCTGACTCAATCCATTGGGCTGCTTGTCGCTTTGAATAAGAACGAGTCGCTCATTCAGTGGCATCGACATACCTGCCACCAAAAAATGATCGCATGAATCATCCGGACGCGTCAGCCACAGGCAGCCACTGATCACTTCCAGACGAAAACCTTCTGCTGCGTTGATCAGGCGCGTCTGGTTCGGCATCAGCGTCATGGCGGGTGTTTTTTTCTGCATGGTGAGGCTCCTGGGTTGAAGCCCCAACTTTCGATGGTTTCCCCTTTTTTGCCCAGACACAAAGTGCGGCTAACTGAAGTGCTGCACAGGACTGTTTTGGGCTATCTGTACCGCTGATGGTGTCAGCCATCTGTACCTCATCCCAAGCAATCCAGGACGGAGATACGTCTTGGCGTGCAGTAGCATGGTTGAGATGAAAACTCTTGATGCCGGATTGCCTAAAAGTGACCTTGGTTCCCACGACTTGCTGCCACTGTCGACGCAGCATGTGCTCAACGAGCCGCGTCTTTTGTATCTGCAAATGGCGCTTCGCTTTGCGCACATGATCGCCAGCGGCGCCCTCAAAGCCGCGCAGCGATTGCCCTCCGTGCGCGATTCAGCCACGCAAATTGGCGTGTCTGCCGCCACCGTGGTGCAGGCGGTTCGCTACATGGAGGAGCGTGGCTTGGTGCAGCCGCGCCCCAAAGCCGGTTACTTTGTGACGCCCGCCAGCCAGGCCAAGGCCGCCGATGTGGTGCGCCAGCTCAGTCAGCCGCCCGGCCCTGCGATTAAGGACAACACAAGACAAGCGCTGTCCCCGCAAGCCACGCCGATCATCGCCAGCTTTGCCGGTTACTCGCCCAAAGACAAAGACTTCTTTGATGGCGACCGCATTCGGGTGGCCTTGAGCCGTGCCACGCGCATTCGGCGCCACTCGCTGACCGAGTACACGGGTGACGCGGGCACTTTGGCGCTGCGCAATGCGGTGGCCTTGCGCGCATTGCATTTGGGTTGCGCGCTAAAGGCTGAGGACATTGTGATCACCTCAGGCTGCATCAACGCCGTGGGCATGTGCCTTCAAACCGTCACCCAGCCCGGGGACTTGGTAGCGGTTGAAAGCCCCACTTTTTTTGGCTTTTTGGACTTGCTGGAGTCGCTCAACCTCAAAGCCCTGGCGCTGCCCACCGATGCGCGCAGTGGCGTTTCTTTGCCAGCCTTGCAGCTGGCGCTCGACACGCAACCCATTAAAGCGGTGCTGTTGGCGCCCACCCTGTCCAACCCTCTCGGATCTGTGATGCCGCTCGCCCAAAAGCGCGCCTTGGCGCGTCTGATAGCGCAGTACAAGACGCCCCTCATTGAAGATGTGGTGTTCAACGATTTATTGGCCACCGACGCACGGCGCAAAGCGGTTAAGGCCTTTGATGCGGAAGGGTGGGTCATGACCTGCGGCTCTTTTTCTAAAACGGTGTCGCCGGGTATTCGCCTGGGGTGGGTGCAGGCCGGGCGCTGGAGCCAAGCCATTGCCACCCTGAAGCGGGTACAGGGCGCCTCCACGAATGCGGTCTTGGAATACGCCTTGGCCGACCTGCTGACGCAAGGCAGCTATGAAGCGCATTTGCGTCGGCTGTGTGCTTTGATGAAACAACGCCTAAGCCATGCACGCAAGCTCATTTTGGCCAGCTTCCCCCAAGGCACGCGTGTGGCGGAGCCGCCAGCGGGCTACACCCTGTGGGTTGAATTGCCCGTAGGCATGGACACCATGGTTTTGTTTTCACGATGCAAGCAAATAGGCATCATCGTGGGGCCCGGTCAATTGTTCTGCGCCAGCCAGCGCTACCGGCATTGCCTGCGCCTAAGTTTTGCGGGTCCGTGGGGCGCGGTTGAACAGGCCGCCCTAGCGGAAGTCGGGCGTCTGGCCTGCCTGCTGGAGAACGGGTTGCAGGCGCCAGACACGAAAGTCACCCAAGAAACCACCCGCACAGACCTCATGTGCAAGGACAAGGTGTCGGCCCATGATCTGTGGTGAAAACCAAGCAAGCCCTCAGCAGTATCCGGCGTGGCCAGCAGGTGAAAGTGGTTGCTAATCAGCACGTAGGCATGAAGCGCTACCCCAAACTTCACTGCGTTTTCGCCCAAAAGCTGAAGCAGCATCTGGTAATCCGCATTGGAAGCAAATATAACCTGGCGGTTGTTACCCCGCTGAATCACATGGTGCGGGTAGCCGGGCAAGGGGAGGCGGGCGGATATGCTAGGTACGGTGGTCGCACTGGACCTTAGCCTTGACAAGAAAACCAAGCTAGCCGCCTCGCAGTGTGCTAAGGTAACACCTCTTTCAAGCCGAGGTGTAACGCCATGCCACAGCCCCACATTGCCGCAAAAACCATCTCCGTAAAACTCGATGCTGACACCCGCACCCGAGTTGAAAATCTGGCCGAGGCACGCCAGCGAACTGCACATTGGGTGATGCGCGAAGCCATTACTCAATACGTTGACCGGGAGGAGCGGCGCGAGGCGTTCCGGCAAGACACGCTCACGGCTTGGGAGGAATACCGAGAAACCGGCCTGCACGCCAGCGCCGCAGAGGTCGATGACTGGCTTGCCAGCTGGGGGACTGAAAATGAATTGCCAGCGCCCGTATGCCATACCTAATTTTTGCGCCCGGTGCCATTCGAGACCTTCAACGCCTGCGCGAGTTTTTGCGCCCCAAGAAACCAGCAGCGGCCAAACGCGCTGCTGACACCATCATCAAAGCGGTGAAAGTGCTTGGACACCAGCCGCAAATCGGGCGCCCCGTGGCAGACATGGCAGTGCAATACCGGGAGTGGCCGATTGACTTTGGCGACAGCGGCTACGTGGCGCGCTATCGCTTCGATGGCGAAACCGTCACCATATTGGCGTTGCGACATCAAAAGGAAGGTGGTTTTGCTGGCTAATCGGAACACCCTGGCCGGTTTTTCGCTGCCTAGTCATTGCCCGCTGGTAAATGTCTCGGCAACTCCATGCTGTCATGCAGCAACCTCAAAATATCGATCTCATGGGACCCACCCACGCGGAAAACCACAAAGTGACGTCCCTTGCGGCCTAAGCGTGCAACATGCAAGGTCCTGAGTCCGGGTTCAATGTCGTCGCGCAACTTGCAGCTCAGAATTTCAGGGCCGTCCTTCAAAGCCTGGAGTGCGTGCGAAATCGTCTGCGAATAACTTGTGGCTTGGGCTTTGCCAAAGAATTTTGCGGTCCAACTCAGGATATCCATAAAGTCCTGTTCGGCTTGGTGACCGAGTCGAATCTGCCAAACTTTGCTCATGCAAGGGCAACTGCCTGAGATGCTAAAGCGTCTAGATGGGCTCCGAGTGCGTCCGGGGAATCAAAGGTCTTGAACTGTCCTTCCTCGAAATCAGCCATGCCAACCCTGGCCGCGCTGCGCAGAGACACCAAGCGTGAGGCGTCCTCTGCCTCGCGCTGCTCGACCAAACGCAAGCCGTCGCGCAGCACTTCGCTGGCATTTTGGTAGCGGCCGCTGCTGACCAGTTGCTCCACGACAGTGGCTTGGTGGTGGGTCAGCACCACGTTACGGGTAGGCATTGTGATCTCCTGGTGAGTGATTGGCAGATTATGCCAATTGATCTACTGAGGGTCAATAAAGACGCTGACAGTTGGCGAACTTACCCCCCTTACTCCGCAGCAAGCTCCTCAGGCAACACAAACCGCGACTTCAGCAAATCATTCAAGCCAAACTCCTGCAGCAAGGCGCGCAGGCGCTGGGCGGCGGCGCGTTTTTTCTGGCCGGTGTGGCGGGCGATGATGAGTTCGTTTTTCATGCTGTGCTCCCAGCCCACCAGTTCGGTCACGGTGACTGAGTAACCCCAGGCTTCCAAGTACAGGCAGCGCAGCACATTGGTGATCTGGCTGCCCATCTCGCGGGTGTGCAGCGGGTGGCGCCACAGCTCGGCCAGCGGCGTGCGGGTTAAAGACAAAGCTTTGTGCTGGCTCAAACAGCGCGCCACCTCGGCCTGGCAGCAGGGCACCAGCACCATGAATTTGGCGTATTTTTGCAAGCCAAAAGCGATGGCATCGTCGGTGGCGGTGTCGCAGGCGTGCAGCGCGGTGACCATGTCGATGTGGGCGGGCAGCAGGTCTGAGTGGGCGGACTCGGCCACACTCAAGTTCAAAAACGACATGCGCTCAAACCCCAGCTTGGCCGCCAGCGTGCGGGACTTGTCCACCAACTCGGTGCGGGTCTCGATGCCGTAAATATGTCCGGCCTGCAGCGACTTGAAAAACAGGTCGTAAATAATGAAGCCCAAGTACGATTTGCCCGCGCCGTGGTCGGCCAGCGTGGGGCCCTTCTCTGTGCTGGGCAACTCCAGCAGCAACTTTTCAATGAATTGAAACAGGTGGTAGACCTGCTTGAGCTTGCGGCGCGAGTCCTGGTTGAGCTTGCCCTCAACGGTGAGGATGTGCAGTTCTTTGAGCAGCTCTATCGACTGGCCGGGCCGGATTTCAGGGGCGAGCACGCCGGTGGCGGGCAGTTTGGCGGCCTTGGAAGCCTTGGCGTGGCCGTTCTGGCGGTCTGCTTTATTGGTTTTCATATGGGTTTTTATTAGTCAGACTTGTCAGAAAGTGAACCTAAGTCGGCAGCGGCCGTGCGCCCTACCCCCAAGGCCTCCCAGCCACCAAGCCCCAGGCGCTCCATGGTTTCCATGTTGGCCTCAAAAATGCGCTCTGCATGCGGAAACGCCGCCACGGCACGGTCAATGCTTTCCTCGCGCAGCAGGTGCAGCGTGGGGTAAGGGGCGCGGTTGGTGTAGTTGGTGATGTCGTCTGGGGCGGTGCCGCCAAACTGAAACTGGGGGTGCAAAGGGGCGATTTGCAGAGTGCCGTCTAGGTCCAGATCGACCAAGGCAAGGTCTACTTCGCCCAAAAAGTCATTAAAGTCCAGGAAATCCGCCAGGCAATCGGGCGCGATCAGCAGCGTGGTGTCGCGCACAGCGGCGTCCAGCGCTACCAAAGCTTGCAGCTCGCGTTTCAAATCTACCAGCAAGTCCTGCGGCGTTTGGGCCGGGCTGATGGCGTAATGCACCTGCCCTTTGACGTGCACGCTTTTGGCAAACGGGCACAAATTAAGCCCAATCACCGCGCGCTCCAGCCAGACACGGGTATCAAGTTCAGCCACAGTGGGCGGGGTCTGGGGGAGTTTCATCAAAGGGGCTTGTCTAGTCAGACACAAAAAGTGGGCACCCGCAATTTTAGGCGGCCCGGCCTGCGGCTCACACCAGCAAGCGCTGCCCCGTCAGCCGCTCATGCTCGCGGCTGGCAAACCGGTCCGTCATGCCCGCAATGAAGTCGGCCACGACGCGCGCCAAGGCGCCCTTCGGATCGGGCAAGTTGCAGGAGGCCTGGGCTTTAGCAAAAAAGCCTTCGCCCATTTCGGCGGGTTTCTCCAAATACGCCGCAAAAAGCGCATGCACCACCTGCTGGGCTTTTTCGGTCATGCTGATGACTTGCGTGTGGCGGTACAACTGGTGAAACAGGAATTTTTTGAGCGCTTTCGATTGTTGGCGCATCTCTTCGCCAAACTGCAAGAGCGGCCTCATCTGTCGCGCCTCATCGGCGCTTTGAGGGGCCGCGGTTGTCAGGGCCTCCCTCGTCGCGTCAATCACGTCATAAACCTGCGCACTCAGCATGCGGCGAATGGTCTCGTAAAGCAGGCGCCGGCCCTGGGATTTGTCCTGCAGGTTTGGGAATTCGGCCAGCGTCTGGCGCCGGTAGTTGTCAAACAGCGCCACGTCTTCCAACAGGGCCATGGTGATCAGACCGGAGCGCACGCCGTCGTCAATGTCGTGGGCGTTGTAGGCAATCTCGTCGGCCAAATTGCACAGCTGGGCTTCCAGGCTGGGCTGGGTGCGATCTAAAAACCGCTGCGCCACGCCACCGGGTTCTTGGTCATTCAGGGTCCTCGCATTGACCGGGGCGCAGTGCTTGAGAATGCCCTCTCGGGTCTCGAACGTCAGGTTTAAACCGTCAAACTCGGGGTAACGCTCCTCCAAAGCGTCCACAACACGCAGGCTTTGCAAGTTGTGCTCAAACCCACCATAGGCGCGCATGCAGTCGTTCAGGGCATCTTGCCCGGCATGGCCAAAGGGGGTGTGGCCCAGGTCGTGCGCCAAGGCAATCGCCTCCACCAGGTCTTCGTTCAGGTGCAGCGACCGGGCAATGGAACGCCCCAACTGCGCTACTTCGAGCGAGTGCGTGAGGCGGGTGCGAAACAGGTCGCCTTCGTGGTTCAAAAAAACCTGCGTTTTGTAAACCAGCCGCCGAAACGCCGTGCTGTGCACGATGCGGTCACGGTCGCGCTGAAACTCGCTGCGCGTGGGCGCAGGGGCTTGGGCGTAGCGACGCCCGCGGGATTGAGCAGGGTCGCAGGCAAAAATAGCAAGGGTCATGAATTTATGATAAATTGAGCTCTAAGATAAGTTGGACTTGCTTAACCAGCTATTATTAACATAGCAAAAATGCAATTGGGG
>CAIMHL010000141.1 GCA_903840825.1 uncultured beta proteobacterium | reverse complement strand
GGGGATTTGTCGGGTTTGAAACCTGTTGTGCAAGAAATGGTCTTTTACTGCGCCCAAGCTGAACCCACCCCTGGGCTTGACGCCCCCAGCTTGAGCGCCATGCGCGACAGCTTCGGTTTGGCGAAGCCACCACCGCCCCAGGTTGAAGAAGACCAATTCAAGGTCATCGGCGACTTGCGGATCGGCGTGGGGGCCTTTAATATTTTCCTCAACGAGGCGGATGAATGGTCCCGCCACTTGGTGACCGAATTGAACGAATGGTCTTTGGAGTTGGACCGGCCGGTGCCAAGTGACACCGTAGTGTGGGTGCGTGCCCTGTCTATCCGCTCAGGCGATGTGGGTTTTGCTGCGCTGGCAGATTTTGCTGCCGCCCTGCTCAAGGCCTTGCAGCACCTGCAAGGCCTGGTGCCCTGCGACCCAGCCCATGCGCGGGTCTTTGTTCAGACAGCGCAAGACATCCGGCGCCTGCTGCACCAGTTTGCGGCTGGTTTTTTGAAAACCCCGGATGCCACCTTGTTGGCCTCGCTTCAGGCGCTGGCGTTGCTGGACCTGGCACTGGCACCAAGAACACCCCCTAAAGCACTCAAGCAGTTTCAAGAAGAGTCGCAGGCCTTGATGGCCCAGCTCGGCGGTGCCCTGCGGCAATGGAGCGCACGCCCCGAAAACCTGGGCGCACGCGGGGAAGTGCTGCGGGTGTTGAATGTCTTCCTCGCCGGCGCCCGCCAAGAAGAAGTCCTGCCTTTATGGGCACAGGCCGATGCCCTTCGGGACGTCATTGAGATGCTGGACTCTGAGACCTTGCGGGCCGATCAGATGGCGCCTTTGCTGGTGCATTTTGAGTCGCTCAAGCGCGCCATAGAGACCTTTCCAGCTCAATCAACCTGAAGCGATTTTTTTACCACCGCGTAGCGTTGCAGCGTGAGCGCTCGTGCCACATCGTGCGCCACCACCGGCTGCGGGTAGTTTTTGCCCAATGTCACATCGGCCATTTGCAGTTCCATCGGCTTGGCCGTCCAAGGTGCGTGAATCGCTTTGTTGGACAACTGGGCGAGTTGGGGCAGGTAGCGGCGAATGAACTTGCCCTCTGAGTCAAACTTTTCGCTTTGGCTCACTGGGTTGAAGATTCGGAAATACGGCTGCGCATCGCAGCCGCTGGAGCTTACCCACTGCCAGCCGCCGTTGTTGGCTGACAAATCAAAGTCGTTGAGGTGCTGGGCAAAGTAGCGCTCGCCCCAGCGCCAGTCAATGCCTAAATCTTTGACCAAAAAGCTGCCCACCACCATGCGCAGGCGGTTGTGCATGTAGCCCGTCTGGTTAATTTGGGCCATGGCGGCGTCCACTAGCGGGTAGCCGGTTTGGCCGTCGCACCAGGCTTTAAACAGTTTTTCGGCGTGCGGGCCGCTTTCCCACTGAATGGCGTCGTACTCGGTCTTGTAAGCACCGGTGGCTACGCGGGGAAAGTTGGCCAATATCTGGGCATAAAAGTCGCGCCAGATCAGCTCACTCAGCCAGGTGGCCGCGCCTTTGCTGCCCTGAATTTGCCGCTGCAAAGCGGTGGCGGCCAATTGGCGGATCGACACCGTGCCAAAGCGCAGGTGTACGCCTAAGTAGCTCGGGCCTTTGACTGCGGGGAAATTGCGCGTGTCGTCGTACTCGTCCATGCGTTCAAAGAAGTCTTCAAACAGCTGCGCGCCGCCGGAGGCGCCGGTGGGGATTTTGAGCTGGCCGAGGTTGGTGGGCTCAAACCTAAGGTCTTTTAGCGTGGGCACCGCTTTTTGCAGGGCTTTGGGCCGCGCCGCCAACACAGCGGCCAGCGGTGTAGCGTCATGGGTGTGTAAATGCTGGGGCGTGACGGTGGCCAACCAGTTGTTTTTATAAGGCGTGAACACGCCATACGGGTTGCCGCCTTGGGTCAAAATTTCGCGCTTCTCAAACACCACATGGTCTTTGCAGGTTTGAAAAGCGATGCCAGCATGGGCTAGTTCGTCCAACACCTGAGCATCTCGGGCTAGCGCCTGGGGCTCGTAGTCGTGCGCGGCAAAAACGGCCTGCACCTTCAGCGTTTGGGCCAAGGCCACGATGTCTTGGGCGGCCACAGCGTGCCGCACGATCAGCCCAGCGCCAGCTTTGCCACTGAGTTGGCGCAAGGCCTCGTCAAGTTCAACCAAGGATTCGCGGATGAATTCCACCCGGCGGTCGGCGCGGGGCAGGGCGTCCAAAATAGCCTTGTCAAAAATAAATACGCAATGCAACTGGCGGCAGGCTTTGAGGGCCATCACGAGTGCTGCGTTGTCTGTCACGCGCAAATCGCGTCTAAACCACATTAAACCTGTATCGAACTTGTTCATGATCACCGTTAAAATTGTTGAATGCCTGGAGATTTTGCCCCCACCAACCTGACGAATCATTTTTTGATCGCGATGCCCGGACTTAACGACGAGATTTTTACTCGAAGTGTGGTCTATGTCTGCGAGCACACCGCCCGAGGGGCGCTGGGCTTGGTCATCAATAAACCGAGTTCTATGCGCATGACGCGACTTTTCGAGAAGATCGAGTTGCCGCTGGAGCATACAGAATTATCCAAAGCGCCTGTTTTTCAGGGCGGGCCGGTGCAAACTGAGCGCGGCTTTGTACTGCACCAGCCGCCCGGCCCCGGCATGGACGGTGTCGCCGAGGTGGACTATGCCTCCTCTATGGCCATCTCAGGCGGGCTCAAGATGACCACCTCCAAAGACGTGCTGGAGGCGCTCTCCACCGGTGCCGGCCCGGCACAGGTCATGATTTTCCTGGGCTACTCGGCTTGGACCGAGGGCCAACTGGAGTCTGAGTTGGCTAGCAACAGTTGGCTCACAGTGCCGGCCGACAAACGCGTTATTTTTGACACCCCCGTGGCTGACCGCTACGAACAAGCCGTGGCCTTGCTGGGCTTTGAGTCGTGGATGCTCTCAACTGACGTGGGGCACGCATGAGCGCCCTTGTGGTGCCTGCCCATCTGCAGACCTTTTTGGCGCTGGACTTCGGCATCAAGCGCACCGGCTTTGCTGTGGGCAACCGCCTGATGCGCACCGCCCAGCCGCAAGGCACGATTGCCGCCGAGGGTGATGCCCGCTTTGTCAAAATCGCCCAGCAAATTAAAGACTGGCAGCCCGATGCGCTGGTCATCGGTGTGCCCTACCACCCCGACGGCGCCGAGCATGAAAACACGCTGCGTGCGCGCAAGTTTGGCCGCCAGCTGCATGGCCGCTTCAAGCTGCAGGTGTTTGAGGTGGACGAGCGTTACACCACCACCGAGGCGCTCTCGATGGGCGCAAAAGACGCCGATGCGGCCGCAGCCTGCATTATTTTGGAACAGTTTTTGAGGAGTATTGTGTGAGCACACTCACCCTGAATGCCGAGGCTTTGTACCTTGAGCTGCTTGCGGGCGTTCGCGCCGTGTTTCGCCCCGGCATGCGTCTGGTGGGTGTGACCTCAGGCGGCGCTTGGCTGGCTGCGCGCCTGAAAGTTGACTTGGGCTTGACGGACAGCATCGGCATCCTCTCCTCGGCCTTGCACCGCGACGACTTTGCCCGCCGGGGCATGACCTCAGGCGCGCAAACGCAAATTGATTTTGACGTGAACGAGTCGGATATTTTGTTGCTTGACGACGTGCTGTTTACTGGGCGCACCATCCGCGCCGTGATCAATGAGCTGTTTGACTTTGGCCGCCCAGCCAGCGTCAAGCTCGCCGTGCTGGTGGACCGGGGAGGGCGCGAGTTGCCGATTCAGGCTGACATTGTTGCTGCCCGCGTGGCCTTGCCAGCCAACCAGTCCCTGGCATTGGCGCGCAGTGATGCTGGGGTGTTCAGTTTCAAAGTGGAGACGGTTTAGCCATGTTGTACAAGCGCAACCCGCAGCTTAATAAAAACGGTGAGTTGATTCACCTGCTCTCAATCGAAGGCCTGCCCAAAAGCATCCTGACCCAGGTGTTGGACACCGCCGCCAACTTCGTCTCGGTGAACGACCGCGAGGTCAAAAAAGTGCCTTTGTTGCGTGGCAAAAGCGTGTTCAACCTCTTTTTTGAGAACTCCACCCGCACCCGCACCACCTTTGAGATTGCCGCCACGCGCTTGAGCGCTGACGTGATCAACCTGGACATTGCCAAGTCGTCCGCCTCCAAGGGCGAGTCGCTCTTGGACACGATTGCCAACCTGAGCGCCATGGCCGCTGACTTGTTTGTGGTGCGCCACGGCGAGTCGGGCGCGCCTTACCTGATTGCTCAGCACGTTGCCCCGCATGTGCACGTCATCAACGCCGGTGACGGCCGCCACGCGCACCCCACACAGGGTTTGCTGGACATGTTCACCATCCGGCATTTCAAGAAAGACTTTGCCAACCTCACGGTGGCGATCGTCGGCGATGTGCTGCACTCGCGGGTGGCGCGCTCGGATATTCACGCGCTCACCACGCTGGGCTGTGCCGAAGTGCGGGTCGTCGGCCCCAAAACACTGGTGCCATCCGACATGGCCCAAATGGGCGTGCGGGTGTGCCATACGCTGGAAGAGGGCATTCGCGGGGCGGACGTCATCATCATGCTGCGCCTGCAAAGCGAGCGCATGAGTGGCGCGCTGCTGCCGTCTAGCCACGAATTTTTTAAAACCTTTGGGCTCACCCCCGAAAAACTGCAACTCGCCAAGCCCGACTGCATCGTGATGCACCCCGGCCCCATCAACCGAGGGGTTGAGATTGACTCGGCGGTGGTGGATGGCAAGCAAAGCGTGATCTTGCCGCAAGTGACTTTTGGCATTGCGGTGCGCATGGCGGTGATGAGCATCGTGGCAGGAAATGAGGCCTGATATGACCATAAATACCCATGTGTTGATTCAAGGTGGCCGGGTGATTGACCCCGCTTCTGGTTTTGATGAAATAGCCGACGTAGCCATTGCGCACGGTGTTATCTTAGCTATTAAAAATATAGCGCCTGACTTCAAGCCCGACCACGTCATCAACGCCACTGGCTGCATCGTCGCCCCCGGTTTGATGGATTTGGCGGTGCGCCTGCGCGAGCCTGGTCTGGAGCACGCGCACATGCTAGAGTCCGAGATGGCCGCTGCGGTGGCCGGTGGCGTCACCAGCCTGGTGTGCCTGCCCGATACCGACCCCGTGTTGGATGAGCCCGGTTTGGTGGAAATGCTGCGCTTCAGGGCAGAAAAACTCAACCAAGCCCGCGTGTACCCGCTGGGCGCGCTCACCCGCAACCTCGCGGGCGAGGCGCTAACCGAGATGGCCGAGTTGACCGATGCCGGTTGTGTGGCCTTTAGCCAGGCCGAAGTGCCCTTGGCCAATACCCAGGTGCTGCAACGTGCCCTGCAATACGCCAGCACCTTTGACTATCCCGTTTGGCTGCGCCCGCAAGACTTTTACCTGGGCAAAGGCGTGGCCGCCAGTGGCCCTCTGGCCACCCGCATGGGGCTGGGCGGCGTGCCAGTGATCGCCGAGACCATTGCCCTGCACACTATTTTTGAGCTGATGCGCGCCACCGGTGCCCGCGTGCATTTGTGCCGTATCAGCAGTGCCGCTGGCGTGGCGCTGGTGCGTCAGGCCAAGTTGGATGGCTTGCGGGTGACGTGTGACGTCAGCATCAACTCCCTGCACCTGACCGACGCTGACATTGGCTACTTTGACAGCCGCGCCCGCCTGAACCCCCCTTTGCGCCAACAGCGCGACCGCGACGCTCTGCGTGCCGGTTTGCAAGACGGCACCATCGACGCGCTGGTGTCTGACCACACCCCGGTGGACGACGACGCCAAAAACCTGCCGTTTGCTGAAAGCGAGCCCGGTGCCACGGGTGTGGAATTGCTTTTGAGCCTGGCCCTCAAGTGGAGCCAGGACTCAGGGGTTCCTTTGTCCACCGCCTTGGGCACCATCACCAGCGGCCCCGCTGCCGTGCTGGGCGCCTCGCTGGATAAGCGCCAGGGCCGAGTGGGCTGTTTGGTAGTGGGTGGCGTGGCCGATGTGTGTATTTTTGACCCCCAAGCCGCTTGGGTGGTGGAGCCGTCTGCCTTGCGCAGCCAGGGCAAACACACGCCGTTCTCGGGCTACGAGTTGCCCGGCCGCGTGCGCACCACGCTGATTGGCGGACAGGTCGCGTTTCAGGCCTGATGCGCGACCAGCCTGCCAGTTGGGGGGTGCGCGTGCATGCGGTGTGGAAATGCCTGCGCGTGCTGGCCCACATCGTGTCAGGGCTGATCACCCTGGCCTGGGTTTTTCCTAAGCTCACTGAGTCGCAAAAAGAAGAGCGAATTCAGGCTTGGGCCCAATTAATGCTAGCTAGGCTAGCTATTAAATTAGTAGTGAATGGTTCACCGCCCGAGCACGGACCCATGATGCTGGCCTCCAACCACATCTCCTGGCTGGACATCGTGGTGCTGCACGCCGCCCGGCACTGCCGTTTTGTGTCAAAAGCCGAGTTGCGCCATTGGCCTCTCATCGGCACGCTGGCCGCCGGTGCGGGCACGCTGTTTATAGAGCGCGAGTCGCGCCGCGACGCGCTGCGCGTGGTGCATCACATGGCCGAGCGCCTCTCAGCAGGCGATATTTTGGCGATATTTCCTGAGGGCACCACCAGCAATGGCGTGGATTTGCTGCCCTTTCATGCCAACTTGTTTCAAGCCGCCATCACCGCCAACGCGCCGGTCTTGCCCGTGGCGCTGCGCTTTGAAGACGCGGCCACCGCTCAGTTCAGCTTGGCGCCTTGTTACATCGACGACGACACCTTGCTGGGCTCCATCTGGCGCTCGCTCACCGCGCCCCCTTTGTGCGCGGTGGTCACTTTTGGCGAAGCCCAGTCGTTTAAAGGCCGCGACCGTCGCACTTGGTCCGCCGATATTCGCCAAGCGGTAGCCGACCTGCGCGCCCTTTGAACGCCGGGTAGCCCTCTAAAATTGGGGGATGCACACAACCGCTCTCGTCCTTTTCTCAGGTGGCCAAGACTCCACCACCTGCCTCGCTCAAGCCTTGAGCAAATACCAGCGGGTAGAGACCATTGCCTTTGACTATCGCCAGCGTCACCACGTGGAGTTGGAAGCCCGCCTCAAAGTCTTGTCTGAAATTCGCCAGCAATTCCCCCAGTGGGGAGACAAGCTAGGCCAAGACCACCTGCTCGATCTGGCCGTGTTGGGTGAGGTGAGCGACACCTCCCTGACGCGTGACACCGCCTTCAAGATGGAACAAAGCGGCTTGCCCAATACCTTTGTGCCGGGCCGCAACCTGCTTTTTTTAACGTTGGCCGCGGCCGTGGCCTACCGGCGCGATCTGCAAGTGATGGTCACCGGCGTGTGCGAGACCGACTTTTCAGGCTACCCGGACTGCCGCGACGACACCATGAAAGCCATGCAACTCGCGCTCTCCCTGGGCATGGATAAACGCTTTTTGATAGAAACCCCGCTCATGTGGATCGACAAAGCCGCCACTTGGGCTTTGGCGCATGAGTTGGGTGAAAAATCGGGCGTGGCTAACGGTGGCGAGGCTTTGGTGAACCTCATCATTGAGCACACCCACACCTGCTACCTGGGTGACCGCGAACACCGCCACCCTTGGGGCTACGGATGTGGCACTTGCCCCGCTTGTGAGTTGCGCGCCCGGGGGTATGAGCGCTTCAAGGCCTGAGCTTACCCAGATCAGGTCTTGGGCGTCGGGGTTCAGGACGGGTAAGTGCCTGGCAATAAAATGCTTTTGTCGACCGCATCCATTAGGGTGCGGCCACAAAACGCCATCGTCAAATCGAGCTCTTTGTGGATGATTTCCAGCGTTTTGGTCACGCCTTCTTCGCCCATAGCGCCCAGGCCGTACAGAAATGCGCGGCCAATGTAGGTGCCCTGCGCCCCCAAGGCGCGGGCCTTTAGCACGTCTTGGCCAGAGCGAATGCCGCCATCCATGTGCACTTCAATCTCTTTACCCACAGCTTCAACTATGGGCGGCAGCGCATGGATGGAGGACTGAGCGCCATCCAATTGGCGTCCGCCGTGGTTGGACACGATCAAAGCGTCAGCGCCGGAGTTGACGGCCAGGCGGGCGTCTTCCACGTCCTGAATGCCCTTGATGATGAGCTTGCCGCCCCAGCGCTTTTTGATCCACTCCACATCGCCCCAGTTCAGAGCTGGGTCAAACTGTTTGGCCGTCCATTCAGACAGGGAGCCCATGTTTTCCACCCCTTTGACGTGGCCCACGATGTTGCCAAAGCCGTGGCGTTTGGTGCCCAGCATGCCCAAACCCCAGCGCGGTTTAGTCATCATGTTGAGAATGTTGGCGATGGTAAGTTTGGGCGGGGCAGAGAGGCCGTTTTTCAGGTCTTTGTGACGTTGACCAAGTATTTGTAAATCCATGGTCAGCACCAGCGCCGAGCAGTTGGCAGCTTTGGCGCGGTCGATCAAGCGCTCGATAAAGTCACGGTCTTTCATCACGTACAACTGAAACCAGAAGGGGTGACTGCCTGTTTCCTTGGCCACGTCTTCAATTGAGCAAATGCTCATGGTGGAAAGTGTGAACGGAATGCCGAACTTCTTGGCTGCGCGTGCCGCCTTGATTTCACCATCGGCGTGTTGCATACCCGTAAGCCCCGTTGGCGCGATAGCCACCGGCATGGCTACTTTTTGCCCAATCATGGTGGTTGCCGTGCTGCGGTTTTCCATGTTGACCGCGACGCGCTGGCGCAGCTTGATGGCTTGAAAGTCGTCTGAGTTGGCGCGGTACGTGCTCTCTGTCCAAGAGCCGGAATCGGCGTAGTCGTAAAACATGCGAGGTACGCGCTTTTGGGCTATTACGCGCAAGTCTTCAATATTGGTGATCACGGACATGGGGTCTCCTGTTTGTTAGCGAATATTAAGGGCTTGAAGACTTGCAAGGCGTGAAATTTGAAAACTCAGGCTGAAATTTATTGAGTTGCGCCTGAGCAGTCATGTAATCGGGGTGAATTGGGCGCTTGAAAGCCCTGAATTAAAATGGCCGTATGACTGAAAACACAACCACCCCGTCCCCCGCCTTGCCTGACCGCCTGTCTGCCGATGCGCGCAGCCCCTTTCACATCGCCGCCGTGTTCGAGCGGGACGTGGGCATCAAGTTCAACGACAAAGACCGCCACGACGTAGAGGAATACTGCATCAGCGAAGGCTGGGTCAAAGTACCCGCAGGCAAAGCGCTGGACCGCAAAGGCCACCCCTTGCTGATCAAGTTAAAAGGGCGGGTTGAGGCGTTTTACCGTTAAACGCGCTGGCCCCGTTTGTTTCACTTAACGGGGCGCCAAGACTAAAGCTCATGACTTGAGCCGCCCAAGTATTTCAAACGGTGCCAGCAGCTTGCAGTTTGTCTTGGGTTTTTAAATCAAAGTCTGAGGCGTCATGGCGTTCGTGCAGTTGGTCGCCAAGCGGGCCGACGGTGCGGTTCACCTTGCGGCCCCGCTGCACGGCTGGGCGCGCCAAAATCTCTTGCGCCCAGCGGCGTAAGTTTTTGTAGCTCTCGACCTGCAAAAATTCGCCCGCCCCATAGGCCTCGCCAAGCACCAGGTTGCCATACCAGGGCCACACTGCCATGTCGGCGATGGTGTATTCATCACCTCCCACATACGCGTGCTCGGCCAGTTCGCGGTCTAGCAAGTCCATCTGTCGCTTCACCTCCATGGTGAACCGGTTGATGGGGTATTCAAATTTTTCGGGCGCGTAGGCGTAAAAATGGCCAAACCCGCCGCCCAGATAAGGCGCTGAGCCTTGCAGCCAAAAGAGCCAGTTCATCACCTCTGTGCGCGCTGCTGCTTGCTTAGGCAAGAAGTGTCCAAACTT
>CAIMHL010000140.1 GCA_903840825.1 uncultured beta proteobacterium | reverse complement strand
GAACTGGCCGCCAAGATTCAGGAGAATTTTGAGGAGTTGGGGGTATGAGCGAGCTTCAACCGGTTCAGGGCAACAACTCAGGCCTATTGCTCGATGACATCAAGACCCTGATTGATCAGGCGCGTCAGCAGGTTGCTGTGGCGGTCAATGTCGGTCTAACCCACCTTTACTGGCAAGTTGGGTTGCGTATCCATCATGACTTGTTAATCGAAAAGAACCGCGCAGCCTACGGCAAGCACATTCTGGCGACACTGTCGCAGGACTTGACCCAACGTTATGGCAAAGGATTTTCAGAGTCGGCGCTTAATCGCATGGTGAAGTTTGCCGAGGTTTTCCCCAACCCGCAAATTGTCGCGACGCTGTCGCGCCAATTGAGTTGGTCCCACTTCCTGCTGTTGTTGCCTCTGGAAAAACCCATGCAGCGCGACTATTACGCCGAAATGTGCCGTAGCGAGCGCTGGAGTGTGCGCACCCTGAGTGCGCGCATTGACAGCATGCTCTACGAACGGACCGCACTTTCTCGCCAACCCGATGTCCTGATCAAGCATGAGCTCGACACGCTGCGCGAGACCGACAGGGTGACACCGGCGCTGGTGTTTCGCGATCCCTACTTTTTGGACTTTCTTGGCCTCAATGATCGCTATATTGAGCGAGATATTGAAGATGCCATCATGCGCGAGTTGGAGCAGTTTTTGCTGGAGTTGGGTGGTGGTTTCAGCTTTATTGCACGGCAAAAGCGCATGCCAGTAGGTGGGGACGATTATTTTCTTGACCTTTTGTTTTTCCACCGTGGCCTCAAACGTCTGATCGCCATTGAACTCAAACTGGGTGACTTCAAACCCGCAGACAAAGGGCAAATGGAGCTGTATCTGCGCTGGCTCGACAAACATGAACGCCAGCCCGGCGAAGACGCACCACTGGGCCTGATCCTTTGCGCTGGCAAAAACCGGGAGGCCGTCGAACTGCTGGAGCTGGAAAAGAGCGGCATTCACATCGCCGAATACCTGACCGCCCTGCCACCGCGCGAAGTGCTGGAGCGCAAGTTGCATGAGGCGGTTGCCAGCGCAAGGGGAAGACTGGCGCCCAAGACCGGCGAAGGAGATGCTGCTGTATGACCACGAAAACAAACCTGATCAGGCGGTCCGCCCCCGCTTTCCAAGCCGGACACGATCGAGCCGTCAGACTTCATGCCAACTATTTTTTTGATAGCTGCTTACGCATTCTGTACGGGGTCTACGGGGGTTTTTCATATAAGACTCAAACATCCAGAGCACTGGAGAAATCGGCACTGACGGCTGGCGATAAGGAACTGGGGATATGAGTTGGCGAGAAATCGCTCTCGGCTCGGCCATTCATGTGAAACATGGTTTCGCCTTCAAAGGTGAGCTATTTTCAAATCAAGGCGAGTACATTGTCCTCACGCCGGGCAATTTCAACGAAGCTGGTGGTTTTCGTATTCGTCCCGAGAAAGACCGTGCTTACACCGGTGACATTCCTGAAGCCTACGTCCTTGATGAAGATGATTTGATTGTGGCAATGACCGAGCAAGGTGCTGGGTTGCTTGGCAGCGCGGCGTTGGTGCCGCAGGCCAATCGCTATTTACATAACCAGCGATTGGGCTTGGTCGATCGCATTGATGGGGGCGTATTGGACAAGCGCTTCCTCTATTTTCTTTTTAACACTCGCTCTGTACGAGCTCAGATTAGCGGGAGTGCTTCGGGTACGAAAGTTCGACATACAGCTCCAGAACGAATCTATCGCGTTCGTGTACGGGTGCCGTCTATTGATACACAGGTGTCGATTGCGCAAACTATTCTTACCTACGACGACCTGATCGAAAACAACCGCCGCCGCATGGCCTTGCTGGAAAATTCCGCCCGGCTGCTCTACCGCGAATGGTTCGTGCGCCTGCGATTTCCTGGTTATGAACACACCCGCATCGTTGATGGCGTTCCGCAGGGATGGGAGAAGGGACCGTTGGAAACTGCTTTGGTTTTGCAACGTGGGTTCGACCTCCCCACGCAGGATAGACAGCTTGGCACTGTGCCAATTTATGGCTCCACTGGTGTCCTCGGATACCACGATGAGGCAAAAGCTAATGCCCCCGGCATAGTCACTGGTCGAAGCGGAACCCTGGGTGAAGTGCAATACGTTGCCGAAGACTACTGGCCACTCAACACTTCTCTTTGGGTCAAAGAGTTCCGGCGTGTAACCCCGTTGTTTGCTTTGTTTCTTCTTCGTGAAATGGACTTGAAGCAATTCAACGGTGGCGCATCTGTTCCAACGCTTGACCGCAAGTCGGTGCATCGGGTTGAAATTTTGATTCCACCGACCACGCTCCTTCGCTCATTCGATGACTTTGCCGCTGACGTTTTTG
>CAIMHL010000139.1 GCA_903840825.1 uncultured beta proteobacterium | reverse complement strand
TGAGCTCGGATCCAACCAAGCCGGCTGAATTTTTTCCTGCAGTTTTGCAAGCGGTCGGAGCTTTGGCTAAGGAGATGGGGATCAAAAGTGGTTTTTGCTCCCTCTGTTTGGGGGGGCCGGCTGTATTCACACGGGTGATTAAGCTTCCTTTATCTGACCCAGCCCAGGTGGAGCAGATGGTGGGATTTGAAGCCCAGCAGGCTGTTCCCGCGATTGAGGAGGCTTGCTGGGATTTCCAAGTATTTCCGCCCGGCCAGGCAGGGGCGGCGGAGTTGGAGGCGCCACGCCCATCATGGCCGCTTTGAGTGCTTGGCCATCCGGGCTGTCTAGCGAGTCAATCGGGGCGTGTGCCGCCTTGTTGGTGGCAATCACCACAAAGGAGTCGTTGGTCGAGGTGTCACCGTCCACCGTCACCCGGTTGAAAGAACCTTCGGCCAGTTCAGTGGCCAGTTGGTGCATGAGCGCCTGGCTGACACAGGCGTCAGTGGCCATAAAGCCCAGCATCGTCGCCATGTTGGGACGAATCATGCCGGCCCCTTTGCTAATCCCGGTGATGCTCACCAAGGCACCACCAATGATGACCTGAACGCCAAAAGCTTTGGCCACGGTGTCGGTGGTCATGATGCCTTCAGCCGCCTTTAACCAGTTGTTCTCGCGGGCATCGGCAATAGCGGCGTCCAAGCCTGCCTCAATGCGCTCCACGGGCAAGGTTTCCATGATGACGCCGGTTGAAAATGGCAGGATTTGCTCGGACACAATCCCGAGTTTGGCGGCCAGGGCAGTGCAGCTTTGCTCAGCGCGCGCACGGCCATCGGCACCGGTTCCCGCATTGGCGTTACCCGTATTAATGAGCATCGCCCTGACACCCGCGCCTGTAGCCAAATGCTCGCGGCACAGCTGGACGGGTGCCGCACAAAACCTGTTTTGGGTAAACACCCCGGACACGCAAGCGCCAGAATCGATCAACACAACGGTCAGGTCTTTTCGATTGGCCTTGCGAATCCCGGCCTCTGTAACGCCAATGCGCAAGCCAGCAACGGGATAAAGTTCTGCCGGATTGGGGGCATATAAGTTAACAGACATGAGATTCTTTCAAATGAAGGTGGGCATTTTTGACCACGAATTATCCGCAAATTGAATGACCAAAAGAAATCGGGCCAAAGGCCCGATTTCTTGATGAAACTTCAGCTTAGGTCAATTGACCGTGGCAGTGCTTGTATTTTTTGCCACTTCCACAAGGGCAGGCCTCATTACGCCCCACACGCGGGAACTCTCCGCCCGCGATCAGCGGCTTCTTGGCGATGGTGTCCTCGTCAACCGTGCTCACGACTTCTCCAGACTCAGTGGGTGAGGTGTAGGTGACATTGGCGATGTTTTCGCCACGACTCTCCAACTGCTCAGCTGCCTCATCGAGTTGTTCGTTGGATTGGATTTTGACGTTCATGAGCACCTTGGTGACGTCGTTTTTGACGGCATCCAGCAACTGCCCAAACAACTCAAATGCTTCGCGCTTGTACTCTTGCTTGGGTTGCTTTTGGGCATAACCCCGCAGGTGAATGCCTTGTCGCAAATAGTCGAGCGAACTCAGGTGTTCACGCCAATGGGTGTCAATGCTTTGCAAAAGCACCATGCGCTCAAACCGGGTGAAATTTTCACCGCCGACAGACTCGACTTTGGCTGCAAAAGCACGGTTGGCCTCTGCGCGCACCGACTCAAGCAGGTCCTCATCCGTGATGGCGCTGGCATCAGCCACCTGTTGCGACAAGCCCAGGCTTAGTTGCCACTCTTCCAATAAAACTCTCTCCAGGCTGGCAATATCCCACTGCTCTTCGACCGATTCGTGGGGTACATATTGGCGCACCAAATCGGCAAAGCAGCCTTCACGCAAAGACGTGATTTGTGCTGTCAAGTCAGCCGCGTCCAAAATCTCGTTGCGTTGCTGGTAGATCACTTTGCGCTGGTCGTTGGAAACATCATCGTATTCAAGCAACTGCTTGCGCATGTCAAAGTTACGTGCCTCCACCTTGCGCTGAGCACTCTCGATACTGCGCGTGACGATGCCGGCCTCAATCGCCTCGCCGTCCGGCATTTTTAACCGTTCCATGATCGATTTGACCCGGTCACCGGCAAAAATTCGCATCAGAGAATCATCGAGACTCAAGTAGAAACGTGAAGAGCCAGGGTCGCCCTGCCGACCCGAGCGGCCACGCAGTTGGTTGTCGATGCGGCGCGACTCATGACGCTCTGTGGCAATGATGCGCAAGCCGCCCAGTGCTTTGACCTCTTCATGCACCACTGACCATGCCGTTCGAAGGGTCGCCAACTCAGCTTGCTTTTGCGACGCATCCAAATTTTCGTCAGACTCAATCGCTTCGACGGCCTGGCTGATATTGCCACCCAAAACAATGTCAGTACCACGACCCGCCATATTGGTGGCAATGGTAATCATCTTGGGGCTGCCCGCCTGCGCCACGATATCGGCCTCGCGCGCATGCTGCTTGGCGTTGAGTACTTGATGGGGCAAACCCTCTTTTTCCAACAACTGCGCGATAATTTCCGAATTTTCAATCGACGTGGTACCAACCAACACAGGTTGCCCGCGCTCATAACACTCGCGAATGTCCTTGATGGCTGCTTCGTATTTCTCGCGCGTCGTCTTGTAGACACGATCAAGTTGGTCATCACGCTTGCTGGGACGGTTGGGCGGCATGACCACCGTTTCCAAGCCGTAAATTTCCTGAAACTCATAGGCTTCTGTATCGGCAGTGCCGGTCATACCTGCCAACTTGCCGTACAAACGGAAGTAGTTTTGGAAGGTAATCGACGCCATCGTCTGGTTCTCAGGCTGGATCGTGACGCCTTCTTTGGCCTCTACGGCTTGATGCAAGCCTTCACTCCAACGGCGACCCGACATCAGGCGACCCGTGAACTCATCCACAATGACAATTTCACCGTCTTGCACCACATAGTGCTGGTCCAGGTGATACAAATTGTTGGCGCGCAAAGCCGCATACAAGTGGTGCATCAGGGTGATATTGGCTGGGTCATACAGCGTGGCCCCCTCAGGGATCAAGCCCAGATCAAACAATATTTGCTCGGCGCTTTCATGTCCTTGCTCGGTCAAAAACACCTGGCGCGTTTTCTCATCCAGCGTGAAGTCACCGGGCTTGGTGATGCCTTCGCCCGTGCGGGGGTCTTCTTCACCCTCTTGCTGCTGCAACTTGGGAACGATTTTGTTGATGGCAATGTAAAGATCGGTGTGGTCTTCGGCTTGGCCGCTGATGATGAGGGGCGTGCGCGCCTCATCGATCAAAATCGAGTCAACTTCATCGACAATGGCGTAGTTCAAGCCGCGCTGGACGCGGTCAGACACCTCATAAACCATGTTGTCGCGCAAGTAGTCAAAACCATATTCATTGTTGGTGCCGTAGGTGATGTCAGCGCGGTAAGCCGCTTGCTTTTCTTCGCGCGACATATTGGGCAAGTTAATGCCCACGCTGAGTCCCAAAAAGTTGTACAGCTTGCCCATCCACTGCGCATCCCGGTTGGCCAGGTAGTCATTGACTGTGACCACATGCACGCCTTTACCCGACAACGCGTTGAGATACACAGGCAAAGTAGCGGTCAGGGTTTTACCCTCGCCTGTTCCCATCTCCGATATTTTCCCGTTATGCAAGGACATGCCACCCAGCATCTGCACATCAAAATGGCGCATTTTCATTATGCGCTTGGAACCCTCACGGACCACTGCAAATGCCTCTGGCAGCAAGGAGTCCAGAGCCGTTCCAGCGGCTATTCGGGCTTTAAACTCCGCAGTTTTCCCCCTGAGGTCATCATCCGTCAGTTGCGCCAAGCCCGTTTCCATGGCGTTGATCTGTGCAACGCCTTGGCGGTACTGTTTCAAAAGACGGTCATTGCGACTGCCGAAAATTTTTGTGAGAAAGTTTATTGCCATGAATGCAAAACGGGTCATATCGCCCACATGGGCTCGTCAACCAGCGCAATCCTTTGTTAATCTTTAGAAATGAGGCCAAAGTCAGAAACTACAACCGCCCATTAAAAATAAGCACTGCAGCCATAACCATGTGATGATTTTACCTTTGCCCGAGAAGAGGATTCTCAACCTTCTTAACAGGCGCGATGGCCGCATTCTGGGGCGGCACCAACGGAGCGCCCGCTTGTGCGGGTGTTGGGAGTTTGCTGCCTGCAGTCAGAAACTTATGAGGGTCTTGAGGAACACCCCGAACCAGAACTTCGAAGTGAAGATGAGGACCGGTTGAGCGACCACTCGTTCCGACTTCGGCAATTTTTTGTCCTCTTTTAATCAAATCACCTTTTTTGACAAAGGTTTTCGATGCGTGGGCGTAACGCGTAATCAGTTCATTTCCATGGTCAATTTCGACCATATTTCCGTAGGCAGGGTGAGACTCCTGCGCCACCACCAAGCCACCAGCGGCTGAAAATATGGGCGTTCCAATGTCCGCTACGTAGTCAAGTCCTGTGTGTAGCGCAGATGTTCCTGTGAAGGGGTCAATTCTCCAACCAAAGCTGGAGCCCAAATTAACATTGGCCAGCGGCTGGCGGGTAGGAACCATCATGTTTTTAACTTTTAGGTCAAAAAGCCGTGACTCCATGACCGTCAACAAATCGGTACGCTGTCCAGTCAGAATTTCAAGTTCAGACAGAGTGGTCTGAATTTCATCAAGCGTCAGTGGCCTACCCGTAATCAACGCGCCCCCCTGACCTGACTTCACCTTAAGCTCTACTGAATTGATACCCGCCAAACCAGAAACCCGATCGCCCAGCGACTCTAGCTGAGTGAGTTTTGCCTGAACTTCACCCAGCTTTCGAGCCAAGACATCCAGGTTTTCGCGCATAAATTTGTCTCGTTGCTCAAACTCATCCTTAACTACCAAGCGAAGAAAGGCACCGACGACAGGCCATCCCTCACGGGCGCCTTTCAGAAAAACCCAGTGGTACATGCCAAGCGATGTCAGCATGAGTAGCAAAGAGGCCATCAAGGTAAAGACGATGAGCCGGCTTCCGCTAAGATGAACAGCACGGCTTTTCGCAAGCCAGGCATCCGTAATGATCAATTGCATTTGTATAAACCCTCAATGAAAAGTTTATGAACCGTCGTCAACATTCAGTCACGTTATTTCAAGCTACACAGGATTCACCTACCCTGGCTAAATTAACCGAACTCAGCCGCGACTCTGTTGCACGACTTAAAGCCATTGAGGCCCTGATACCAGGACCACTGCGTTCGTGCATCAAAGCGGGACCCATTGAGGGAAATGTATGGTGTTTACTTTTGGAGAATAACTCAGCTGCTGCCAAGGTGAGACAGCTGCTACCTGCAATGGCAGCACACTTGAGAGTCAAAGGCTGGAATGTTGAATCAATCCGGCTTAAGGTACAAGTTACCCGCGTTTGATTTTTTAAGAATAGTGGTGCCGCTTGTCGGATTCGAACTGACGACCTACCGCTTACAAGGCGGTTGCTCTACCAACTGAGCTAAAGCGGCACATATGTATTTTAATAGAGATTAAGTGCAATTCCTCGCACCACGCTTTATTATTTAATTCGTTTCAATGTCGGACGCTGCCCATTGCCTGGCGAGCGAGGTGGATCTTGCTCATCTATCGACTCGGCACTCCGTTTAGTAGACTCAACGCTGACCAGCGTCGCTGATCTAGCCTCAGGGGGGGGCGCAGGCTGCTTGCTCTCGGTGCCAGTACCCACAGAAGTCGGCGGCTTCGCAGCTTTGGAAGCATTGATAGGAAATGCCATTCCTTGCCCATTTTCACGCGCGTAGATACCGCTAATTTGATCAATAGGAACAACTATTTCCCGAGCAACGCCCCCAAAGCGGGCTTTAAATTCAAGATAGTCGTTGCCTAATTTGAGGGACGTGGTCGCGTTAAAACTAATGTTGAGAACAATTTCCCCGTCCTTGACAAATTCAAGCGGCACCTGAACCCGCTCATTGACGGCAACAGCTACGTAAGGCGTCAAAGCATTGTCGGTACACCACTCGTACAAAGCCCTTATCAGGTAGGGACGAGTTGATGTGGTGTCGTTTGAATCAATCATGGCACTAAATACTATTACTTACGCATTACTTTTTCAGAAGGTGTCAACGCTTCTATGTAAGCAGGACGAGAGAAAATGCGTTCAGCATATTTCAGCAAAGGAGCTGCATTTTTGCTCAGGTCAATACCATAGTAGTCCAAGCGCCAAAGTAAAGGAGCAATGGCCACGTCGAGCATTGAGAAGCCATCACCCAGCATATATTTGTTTTTCAAGAATACGGGGGCAAGCTGTGTCAAACGGTCACGAATATGTGAGCGTGCTTTTTCAAGCAACTTGTCGTTGCTTTTCGAAGCGCGAGACTCAAGGGTATTAACGTGCGTAAAAAGTTCTTTCTCAAAATTGAGCAAAAACAAACGAACTCGGGCACGGTCCACAGGATCACCGGGCATCAACTGAGGGTGAGGAAAACGCTCATCAATGTATTCATTGATGATGTTTGACTCGTACAGGATCAAGTCACGCTCAACCAAGATGGGCACTTGACCGTAGGGATTCATCACATTGATGTCTTCCGGTTTGTTGTACAGATCTACGTCACGAATTTCAAAATCCATGCCTTTTTCAAACAAGACAAAACGGCAGCGGTGGGAAAACGGGCAGGTAGTTCCTGAATACAACACCATCATGGCGGGGGCTCCTTAAAATCAAAAAAGAGTGGGGTGCTGTGTGCAATCCCACTCTGAAAAACTCAGGCTGCGCACTTATGCGCAACCGAAGCAGTTTAACTGTACTATTTAATGTCTTTCCAATAGGCAGCGTTCAATCGCCAAGCGATGAAACTGAACACGCCTAGGAACATCAAAACCCAGACACCAACGCGAACACGTGTATTTTGGACGGGCTCACCCATCCACTGCAGATAGCTGACCAAGTCGCCCATCGAGTCATCAAATTGAACCGATGTCATGGTTCCGGGTTTGACCTGTTCCCAGCCTTTAAATATTTTGACTTCGTGCCCATGCTCTTTGGCAAGGTCATAAACAGGTAGTCGCTCACCCTGCAACTCCCAAAGCACGTGTGGCATGGCGGCATTAGGAAACGCCATGTTGTTCCAACCCGTGGGCTTTTGTTCATCTCTATAGAAAGTGCGCAGATACGTGTAAAGATAGTCGGCACCAGAACCAGCTGAACTTGCTCTTGAACGAGCAATCACGGTCAGATCTGGAGGATTGACACCAAACCAGGCTTTTGCCTGCTGCGGATCAATAGCCGCCTTCATGGTTTCACCAACCTTGGAATTGGTTACCAAAAGGTTGCCTTTGATCTGATCTTCGGTCAGGCCAATGTCTTGAAGGCGGTTGTAGCGCATAAATGCTGCAGAGTGGCAATTCAAGCAGTAGTTAACGAACAACTTAGCGCCATTTTGCAAGGCAGCCATGTCATTGGTT
>CAIMHL010000138.1 GCA_903840825.1 uncultured beta proteobacterium | reverse complement strand
TCAGCGCCCGCCGGCTGAACATAAAAAAATACCCGGTTGTTGGCGCTGCGCAACGCAGCATAGACGCCGTTTTGGGGCTCAACCAGCGTACGCGGATTGACCCGGCCCAAGTCAAAAAAATGGTCGCCCTCATCAGCGAGCGCCACGCAGCCGTGATGCCCTACCACCTCCCGCAAAATGCACTGGAGGCCAAGTTCAGCCTGGAGTTTGCCATTGCCAGCGCCCTGCGCCACAACGCAGTTGGTTTCAACGAATTACAGGATGCTGTGGTCCTCGACCCGGCAATGCAAGCGCTGATGCGTTGCATCACGCTCGAGACCACCAGCGCTTTTGAACCAGACTGGCGAGATGCAGCGCCGTTTGACCAGGTTACCGTGCATTTGCGAGATGGCACAACGGTGAGCACCAGCCAAGTACGACGTGCCACTGGGCATGCCGACACGCCCCTGTCCGCGACGGATGTGCATGCCAAATTCATGGGCTGCGTGCGCCATGCCAAAGTTGACACTGCGACCGGGGAACACCTGTACCAGAGCCTGCAAAAATTGGTCACGCTAGCCGGGGCTGCAGACATACGGCTACCGGCCCTCAACTGAGCATAATTCCTTACTGAAAACGATTGCCCTGGCATGAAATCCATTCGCGACTTTGTCCGTTATGCGCCGGTGAGCAGCCGGCCCCCCATCCAGTGGCCGGGAGGCAAACGCCTGGCCGTGTGGATTGTTCCCAATATTGAGTTTTACGAGTACACGCCACCACCAGCCGTCGGTCGCGAAACCTGGGACCGGGTGCCCTCTCACCCTGACGTGCGGGAATATGGTTTTCGGGATTACGGCAACCGCGTGGGCTTGTGGCGAATGGACGAGGTGCTGCAGGACTACCCAGTTCGCCCCACCGTATCCCTCAACCTCGCCCTTTTGGACCATTTCCCTGATATTGCGGCACTGATCCGTCAGCGCCAGTGGGGTGTCATGAGCCATGGCATCTACAACACGCGATTTTTGTATGGCATGGACGAAGTGCAGGAACGGGCTTTTTATCGGGACAATATTGATTCGCTTAAACGTCATACCGGTCAGGACCTCAAAGGCATCCTGACACCGGCGATCACCAACACCGAACGCACGCCAGCGCTCATAGCCGAGTCCGGCATGCTGTATCACGCCGACTGGGTGCACGATGATGTGCCTGTTCCCATCATCGTGCCGGGGCGAAAGCTGGTCTCGATGCCCTACTCCTACGACCTGAACGATGCGCCGCTTTGGGACGGCAGACCCTATGGCGGGCGTTACTTTGTAGAGGCTTGCAAGGCAGCATTTGACCGGCTGTATGCCGAAAGTGACCAAGGTGGCCGGGTCTTCTGCATCGCACTGCACCCCTACCAAATCGGTCAGCCACACCATGTTGGCCACTTGCGGGAAATACTCGACCACATCAGTCGCCACGATGGTGTCTGGTACGCCAGAGGCGACGACATTGCAGAACACTACCTGGCTCATCACTACGACGAACAGCTGGCCCATGCAACGCAGCTGCATGAAGCCAGTCTCACGCGG
>CAIMHL010000137.1 GCA_903840825.1 uncultured beta proteobacterium | reverse complement strand
TGAGAGTAGCTGAAAATATTCTGGCCAATCCAGGCCACAGGCATGTAGGCCAAGACCTCTTCAGCATTGGTTAGGTGGTCAAAATCAGCCCCTGCACGGGCCCGGTTCAGCAATGAGTCGTGCGTGTGCACCACGCCCTTAGGGTTGCCGGTGGTGCCTGAAGTAAAAAACATGGCGCCCACATCCGTGGGCTTAACCAAGGCCACAGCCTCTTTGTAAAAATCGGGGTGCAAGGCCGCAAACGCCTTCCCCGCGGCCACCAGCTCGTCCATAGAGGCCAGTCCGGACTCATCGTAGTTGCGCAAGCCCCGGGGATCGTCAAAGAAGATATGCGCCAGCTGCGGGCACTTCTCGCGAATCTCCAGCAGCTTGTCGACCTGCTCTTGATCTTCGGCAAAGGCAAAACACACTTCGGCGTCGTTGATCGGGAACACGCACTCCAAAGCGGCAGCGTCTTGGTACAAAGGAATAGGCACCGCCCCCAAAGATTGGGCGGCTAGCATGGTGGCGTACAGCCGAGGCCGATTGGCCCCCACCACCACCATGTGTTGACCCGCACTCAGACCAGCTTGGTGCAGGCCGCAGGCGATGTGCTCGACCATCTGCGCCAAGTCGGCCCAAGACAAGGCCTGCCAAATGCCGTATTCCTTTTCGCGCATGGCTGGCGCCAGCGGGCGCTGAGCCGCATGGTTTAAAAGAAGCTGGGGGAAAGTGGTCTGCATCCCGGTACCTTGTCATCAAGTGAAAGCCACTTCGGCAAAAGCCGTTTAGTCGCTGGTGTGACAGGAATAATAATCACTGCTTTGACGCCTAGTTGTCATTTCGACGACAATTTCGGACTTTCATAGTAGGTGTTTTCCCTTCTCTTATTGAGAACTTACAGTTAAGCGCCACACTGCATCACTATGGTTTTAGATTCCACACCTTTTCACCGCCGTCGCCCTTTGAACCCGGCTGAGCTGGAGACGATCCCCTGGCTCAAATTGCTTTCTGCGCCCGAGCGACAGCGTGCGGTCGACGACCTAAAAATCACCGATGCATCGGCCGGTGAATTCATCTGCCGCACTGGGCGGCCTGTTACCTACTGGTTTGGCGTGGTGGATGGCCTGCTGAAAATGAGCGCCGACAACGCGGAAGGCCAAACCATGACCTTCACAGGCGTGCCCCCAGGAGGCTGGTTTGGCGAGGGTACCGCACTCAAGCGCGAGGTTTACCGCTACAACATACAAGCCCTGCGCAAAAGCAATGTGGCAGGTTTGCATGTGGACACCTTCCATTGGTTGCTGGACCACTCGATTGGCTTTAACCGCTTTGTTATGAACCAGCTCAATGAGCGATTGGGGCAGTTCATAGCCGCACGCGAAATTGACCGCATGAACAACCCCGATTTGCGCGTTGCCCGCAGTTTGGCCTCGCTATTTAACCCGGTGTTGTACCCCGGCGTGGGCGAGGTGCTGCGCATCACCCAGCAGGAGCTGGCCTATCTGGTGGGGCTGTCCCGTCAGCGCGTGAACGAGGCCCTCACCACGCTGGCCGCGCAAGGCTCCATCCGGGTAGAGTACGGTGGTTTGCGGGTGCTTGATCTGGCAGCGCTGCGTTCAAGTGGCTTGGGCTGAGGGACTTCATGGCACGGTATTCAATTTGAATAAAATAGCACATCCGACTTGACGCAATTTGTGCAAGTCGCTTCAAAAGATAAAGCCCATGACTGACGCCAACACCCCCCCCGTTTTCCGCCGCGCCGCGCCCCCACCGGGCCGGGCACCTCTGCCAAACGGTCAACGCAACACCGCTGCTGTGGGGGACAACGGCACTATGCGCTTGAATAAGCGCATGGCTGAACTGGGCATGGCCTCGCGCCGCGAAGCGGATGAATGGATTGGCAAGGGCTGGGTCAAGGTCAATGGCAAAGTGGCGGAGATGGGCATGCAGGTCACGCCCGATGTGAAGATCGAGATCGACAAGCAGGCCCAAGGCCAGCAAGCCAACCAAGTCACCGTGCTCATCAACAAGCCGCTGGGCTTGGTGAGTGGTCAGGCTGAAGACGGTCACGAACCCGCCATTACCTTGGTGCAGCCGCAAAACCGCTGGACGGAAGACAACGCCCGCTTCTTCTTTCACCCCAGCCAGCTCAAAAGCCTGGTGCCCGCGGGACGCCTCGACATTGACTCCACCGGCCTCTTGGTGCTCACGCAAGACGGCCGAGTGGCCCGCCAGCTGATTGGCGAAGACTCTTATATGGAAAAAGAGTACCTGGTGCGGGTGATGTACACCGGCGTGGTCAACACACTGGCCGCAACGTCCGCCAGTGCCACCCACGCAGCCCGGCCAACACCGCGTGCCAGCACCGCCCCAGCTGGACAACCCGGTCAAATCACCCAACTCAGCCGCATTGACGATGACGACCCGGTCAGCCTGGACGTGCAATCTGTGTTCCCCCGGGATCAACTGGCCCGCTTGCGCCACGGCCTAAGCCTGGACGGCCAAGCCCTTAAACCCGCCGTGGTGGAGTGGCAAAACCCGGAGCAACTGCGTTTTGTGCTGACCGAGGGCAAAAAGCGCCAGATTCGCCGCATGTGCGAGCTGGTCGGCCTGAAAGTGGTCGGCCTCAAGCGCGTGCGGGTGGGTAATGTGATGCTGGGCAACTTGCCGGTAGGTCAATGGCGCTATCTAGCGCCGCATGAGCGGTTTTAAGCGCCTCTTGAAAGTCACGCCCTTCGCCCTAAAGTAGGGAATTCGGGCCGGTTTTTGCCGGCCCTGTGTTTTATCTGTCACTCCACTTCATTCAAAATGACCAAACAAACCCTGTCCTTTCAAGCCGAAGTTGCCCAGCTGCTGAACCTCGTCACGCACTCTTTGTATTCCAACAAAGAGATTTTTCTGCGCGAATTCATCTCCAACGCCTCGGACGCCTGCGACAAGCTGCGTTTTGAAGCCATCAACGACAGCGGCCTGTACGAGACTGACCCCGAGTTGAAAGTCAAAGTCACCTTTGACAAAGACGCCAAAACGCTCACCATCACCGACAACGGCATCGGCATGAGCGCGCAAGAAGCCATTGACCACCTGGGCACCATTGCCAAGAGCGGCACCAAAGATTTCGTGTCCAAGTTGTCCGGCGACCAAAAGGCCGACTCCCAGCTCATTGGCCAGTTTGGCGTGGGCTTTTACTCCGGTTTTATCGTGGCCGACAAAATCACCGTGGATTCGCGCCGTGCCGGCATGAAAACCACTGAAGGCGTGCGCTGGACCAGCGGTGGCGCAGGCGACTTTGAGGTCGAAACCATTGACCTTGCCGAGCGCGGCACCAGCGTCACGCTGCACCTGCGCGACGACGCACTGGACTACGCCAGCGCCTGGAAACTCAAAAGCATCATTGGCAAATACTCCGACCACATCAGCCTGCCCATCTTGATGGAAAAAGAAGAGTGGAAAGACGGCGAGCTGATCAACGCAAGCGACGAAGCCGGTGGCCGCCAGCCTGGTGGCATGGTCAAAACCGGCGAATGGGAAGCCGCCAACAAGGGCAACGCCATCTGGGCGCGGGCCAAAAAAGACATCACGCCCGAGCAATACGACGAGTTTTACAAGCAACTCAGCCACGACTTTCAGCCCCCACTGGCCCACACCCACAACCGGGTGGAAGGCAGCACCGAGTACACCCAGCTCTTGTTCATCCCCGGCAAAGCGCCGCAAGATTTGTACAACCGCGAAAAGTCGGCGGGCGTCAAGCTTTACGTCAAGCGCGTCTTCATCATGGACGACGCCGAAGCACTCTTGCCCACTTACCTGCGTTTTGTCAAAGGCGTGGTCGATTCAGCCGACCTGCCCCTGAACGTATCGCGTGAGTTGCTGCAAGAAAGCCGCGATGTGAAAGCCATCCGCGAAGGCTGTACCAAGCGCGTGCTGGGCATGTTGGAAGATTTAGCCAAACACGACAAGTTGCCCGAAGCTTCGGCAGATGGTGTGACCGATGTTTTGAGCGCCGAAGACAAGGCCGAAGCTGAAGCCAACGTAGGCAAATACAGCAAGTTTTACGCTGAATTTGGCGCGGTTTTAAAAGAAGGCTTGGGCGAAGACTACGCCAACAAAGACCGCCTGGCCAAGCTCTTGCGCTTTGCCAGCAGCACCACCGACACCGTGACGGTCAGCTTGGCCGACTACAAAGCGCGCATGAAAGAAGGCCAGGAAGCCATTTATTACATCACCGCGGATTCCGCGATGGCCGCCAAAAACAGCCCGCAGTTGGAGGTCTTCAAGAAAAAAGGCATCGAAGTGCTTTTGATGACCGACCGCGTGGACGAGTGGGCGCTCAACTACCTGCAAGACTTTGACGGTGCGCCAATGCAGTCTGTGGCCAAAGGCGCGGTGGATCTGGGTAGCCTGCAAGACGAGACCGAAAAGAAAGCTGCTGAAGAAGCCGCTGAAACCTTCAAGCCCTTGCTGGCCAAGCTGAAAGAAGCCTTGAAAGACAAAGCCACCGATGTGCGCGTGACCACCCGGCTGGTCGACAGCGCCGCCTGTCTGGTGGTGCAAGACGACGGCATGAGCACGCAACTGGCCCGCATGCTCAAGCAAGCCGGACA
This sequence comes from uncultured beta proteobacterium, assembly GCA_903840825.1. Lineage (GTDB taxonomy): Bacteria > Pseudomonadota > Gammaproteobacteria > Burkholderiales > Burkholderiaceae_C > Rhodoferax. The sequence goes on along the minus strand of CAIMHL010000137.1, from coordinate 19,459 downwards.
AGCCGCCCCCGATGTGAAACCGGTGCTGGAAGTGAACGCCGAACACCCGCTGGTGAAGAAGATGGACGGCTCGGTGCACTTCAACGACCTCGCCCACATCCTGTTTGACCAAGCTTTGCTGGCCGAAGGCGGCATGCCCGCTGACCCAGCTGCTTATGTCAAGCGGGTGAATGCGTTGCTGGTTTAAATTTAAAGAAGAATAGGGCTCTAGCCCTTTAAAAACATGCTTGGTCAGCTACGTATTAAGTAGCAATAAAGGCCCCGAAGTCCCTGAGACTCCGGGGCTTTTTTTATCGCCGTTTGGAAGCCAGCAAGCCCAACAAGCCCGAGCCCAGCAGCGCCACGCTGGTGGGCTCGGGCACTTGTCCGGGCGGAAGGGCATCCAGTACGTTTAGTTCGTTGAAACTTGTGCCATATTGAAAATTACCCCCCGTATCAAGAGACGAGACTTGCAAACCTGCCGCGCCCGATAGCACAAATGTGACCGCGCTTTGAATGACGGGTATGCCAGCCAAGCCCCCGTTTGGGCTGTAGCCAGAAGCGGCTGAAATAAGGCCAAAATTAATGCCATCCAACGACGCCGGGTCGTCCAGATTAGGGCCGTTGAAATTGCCCATATTGCCTGGCATGCCGCTGGTCAGATAACCTGAGCTAGAAATGCCGTAACTGGTCGCCCTTGGAAATCCGAGTGCATCAAAGCTGTAGCCGAATTCCCCACCCACGTTAGTCACGCTTGTGCAAACGGCCAGACTGCAGTTGCCCAAGATGGACGAACCGGAGGCGACAGTGGCTGACACAGGGTGAGCGTGGGGTTGACACCCGGGATAAATCGCCAGAAAAAACCGGTCAAGGTACTGCCCGGCACGTCGGTGCCCGTGTGGGCTGGCGAGGTGTTGGTCAAGGTGATCGTCATCAGATCCCCCGTGAAATCCACGAACGCCGAGGCGCTCACAGGCACACCACCCGGGCCAATGCCATCACCAGGCAAGAGCGCAGAATCAGCCGCGGCATTCAAAGCCGTCATACTGGCAAAAGTCAACAAACTCTGTAAAACAAGTTTTTTCATAAATCCCGCCTTGGTCAATAGTGAACTGCTAAAACGAAGAATGGACAGCTTCATTCAGGCCAGCTTCACAAGCTGTTGATTCAATTGGCTATTTTTGATGCCCCTTCGCTTCTCTGACTTGAAATGTAAAAAATTTCGACAGCAATCTCAAGTTGTTACTGGGCTGGCCAAGTCGGCAAGCCAGGCCCTGTGGGCACGGGTGCGACAATTGCCATCCCGATTCAACCCACTCTAAAACTGTTTATGAAAAATGTGCTTTTTGCTACCGCCCTGACGGCTTCCCTGGCGCTGGCCAACCTTTCCTGGGCTGCCGACGCCGTGGCCACCGCCTCGGCCAAAGAGGCAGGCGCCGTGGTCACGCCCAGTGGCTTGGTGTTTCGCTCCTTAAAGGATGGCACGGGTGCTAGCCCCGCAGCCAGCGACAAAGTCAAGGTTCACTACCGGGGCACGTTTCCCGATGGCAAAGAGTTCGACAGCTCGTACAAGCGCAACGAAGCCATTGAGTTTCCCTTGAGCGGCGTCATTCCCTGCTGGACCGAGGGCGTGCAGCGCATGAAAGTGGGCGGCAAAGCCAAGCTCACCTGCCCATCGAGCATTGCCTATGGATCGCGCGGCGCCGGTGGTGTGATTCCGCCCAACGCCACGCTGTTGTTTGAAGTTGAGCTACTGGCCATCAACGGCAAGTAAGGTAGGCCTAGGGTGCGCTGGCCACCTCGTGGTGCGCCATCAGCTCCAGCGCCTTAACCAGCGCTGAATGGTCAAGTTCTGCCATGCCGTTGGCAGCGCACACCTGCATCAGTTGCGCCGCACCAGCCGTTTGGGGCAGCGCCAAACCTAGCTCGCGCGCGCCTTGCAGGGCCAGCCCCAGGTCTTTTTGGTGCAGTTTGATGCGAAAACCGGGGGCAAAGGTGCGCTTAATCATGCGCTCGCCGTGCACCTCTAATATGCGGCTGGACGCAAAACCACCCATCAGGGCTTGGCGTACTTTGGCTGGGTCTGCCCCCGCTTTGCTGGCAAACAGCAGCGCTTCGCTGACGGCCGCAATGTTGAGGGCCACGATGATTTGGTTGGCCACCTTGCAGGTCTGGCCATCGCCATTGCCGCCCACCAACGTGATGTTTTTGCCCATCAAAGCCAGCAGGGGCTGCACGCGTTCAAACGCGGCCTCGGACCCGCCCACCATGATGGTCAGGCTGGCAGCCTTGGCGCCCACCTCGCCACCAGACACAGGCGCATCCAGGTAGTCGCACCCCAGTACGTTGATTTTTTGCGCAAAGACCTTGGTCTCCATGGGCGAGATGGAGCTCATGTCCACCACGGTTTTACCGGCGCTCAGGCCGCTGGCCACGCCAGATGGTGCAAACAGCACTTGGGCCACATCGGGGGTGTCGGGCAACATCAAAAAGATGATGTCGGCCTGGCTCGCCACTTCTTGGGCGCTGCCACAAGCCACAGCACCCGCGGTTAACAGTTCCGCCGGCGCCGCACTGCGTGTGTGGATGAACAGGGTGTGCCCGGCATTGGCCAAGTGCATGGCCATGGGTTTGCCCATGATGCCCAGGCCGATAAATCCTAATTTGCTCATTTGATTGTTCCTGCTGGTTGGTCGTTTAATTCGTTATCAATTGCGGTAGCGGTCATGCAGGGCTTGCGTGGCGCTGCGAAACACACCCAGGTCACTGCCGACAGCGACAAAGGTGGCGCCCATCGCCATGTAGCGTCGTGCATCAGCTTCCACCGGGGCCAAAATGCCGCTGGGTTTGCCAGCGGCTTTGGCATCAGCAAACACGGCGGCAATGGCCGCTTGCACATCGGGGTGGTTGGCGTTGCCAAGGTGGCCCAGACCGGCAGCCAGATCTGAGGGGCCGACAAACAGGCAGTCCACCCCGTCCAGCTCAGCAATGGCGCGCGCAGCGGCCACACCCGCCACGCTTTCGATCTGCACCATCACGCACATTTGGTCGTTGGCGCCCTTGAAATAGTCGGCCACCGTGCCGTAGCGGTTGCTGCGCTGCGATACCGACACCCCGCGCATGCCCTGCGGCGGGTAGCGGGTGGCAGCCACCGCCATGTTGGCCTCGTCAACACTTTCAACAAAGGGCACCAGAAAGTTGTAAAAACCAGCATCCAGCATGCGCTTCATCTCGACCGGGTTGTTGCTGGCAGGGCGCACCACAGGCGCACTGGGGCTGTCTTTAAGCGCCATCAACTGTGGAATATAAGTGCTCATGTCGTTAGGCGAATGCTCGCCGTCCAGCAAGATCCAGTCGAAACCGGCCACGCCCAGCACCTCGGTGGTGATGGCACTGGACAGGGACGACCAGCAACCAATGAGTTTTTTGCCTGCCAGCAAATCACGCTTGAAGCTGTTGGGAAACGGTTGGTAAGGTGTGGGTTGTGTCATGGCAATTCAGGTGGGTTGGTGTGGGTTGTCATGTAATAGGCGCCGGGTTGAACAGCACCAGCGCGTTGTGCAGCTTCCAGTGCTCGGCCCAGGTTTTTTTGCGGCCGCTGGCCACGTCGAGCATCAGGTGAAACAGCTCCCAGCCGACTTGCTCAATAGTGGCCTCTCCATCGGCAATGCGTCCAGCGTTCACGTCCATCAGGTCATGCCAGCGCTGCGCCAGGTCGGTGCGGGTGGCAACCTTGATGACGGGCACGGCCGCCAAACCATAGGGCGTGCCCCGGCCGGTGGTGAACACATGCAGATTCATGCCAGCGGCAAGTTGCAAGGTGCCGCAGATGAAATCACTGGCTGGCGTGGCGGCGTACACCAGCCCACCAGCAATCCCTTTGTCGCGCAAACTCTCCCCCGGGGAGAGCACACCGCTAATGGCCGCACTGCCCGACTTGACGATGGAGCCCATGGCTTTTTCTACGATGTTTGACAGGCCACCCTTTTTATTACCGGGTGTGGTGTTGGCACTGCGGTCAGCGTGGCCTTTGGCCAAGTAACGGTCGTACCAATCCATCTCGCGCACCATGGCCTGAGCCACCGCAGGGCTGCTGGCGCGGGCGGTGAGTTGGGCAATGCCATCGCGCACTTCGGTGGTCTCAGAAAACATCACGGTGGCACCCGCACGCACCAGCAAGTCGGTGCAAAAACCCACCGCCGGGTTGGCCGTGACGCCCGAGAATGCATCGCTGCCCCCGCATTGCACGCCCACTACCAGCGCACTAGCGGGCACGGTGGTCCGCCGGCGTGCATTTAGGCGCACCAAGTGTTGGTCAGCCGCCTGCATGATGGAGGCAATCATTGACATAAACCCCACATGCGCCTGTGCCTGCAGGCACACCACATCCAGAGGAGTCTCTTCGGCGCGGGCAAGCGGCGCGGCGGCTGAATTTATGCTTAATTGGCCTACAGCCATTTCTGATGTTGCTAGAGCAGCTACTTTTTGAATAGCAAAACTACCAGGTGGCAACAGGCGCTCGGGCTGCAGCTTTTCGCAGCCCAGGCTGACCACCATCACCTCACCGCCAAAATTGGGGTTCAGGCTAATGTTGCGCAGGGTACGAATGGGAATGATGGCGTCTGGCGCGTCAATGGCTACGCCGCAGCCATAGCTGTGCTCCAGGCCCACCACGTCATCCACGTTGGGGTACTTGGGCAACAACTCGGCCTTGATGCGTTGCACCGCAAAGTCCACCACGCCGGCCACACACTGCACCGTGGTGGTGATGGCCAGAATGTTGCGTGTGCCCACCGTGCCATCGGCATTGCGGTAGCCCTCAAAGGTGTAGCTGTCCAGCGCAGGCTGCACCGGGGCCACTTGCGTGGCCAGCGGCAGGTCAACAAGCGAACAGGCGTCTGGCATTTGCAGCAGCGCCTCACTGACCCAACTACCCGCTGCAATAGCTTTCAAGGCGGTGCCAATGGGGACGTTGTAGCGGCGCACGATTGCGCCTTGGGGCACATCGACCAGCGCCACTTTGTGGCCTTGCGGCACGCGCTCGCGCAGCACCAGCCCATCGGCAAACACGGTGCCAGCGGGCAATCCCCCCGCGTTGGCCACAATGGCCACGTTGTCGGCGCCATGCATGCGGATGTGCAGCGGTGCCTGGGCAACCCCACCGAGACTTGTGCTGCTCACCTCAAACCCCGACCAAGCGCGGCAGCCACAAGGACAGCGCTGGCACATAGGTGATGAGGCCCAGCACAATAATCAGCAAGCCAAAGAATGGCATGAGCGCCTTGATGACCTTCTCGATGGGCAGCTTGCCCACCACACTGCCCACAAACAGCACGGTGCCCACAGGCGGGGTGAGCAGGCCAATGCCCAGATTGACAATCATGATCATGCCGAAATGAACCGGGTCCACGCCCACGGCAATCACGACGGGCAACAAGATGGGGGTGAGAATCAAAATCAGTGCGGCCATGTCCATCAGCGTGCCCAGAATGAGCAGCATGACGTTGATGGCCAATAAAATGGCGTATTTGTTGTCGGTCATTGAGGTCAGCAGCGTGGTCACCTTCAGGGGTATCTGCATCAGGGTCATGATGTAGCCAAAGGCGGCGGCAAAACCAATCAAAATCATCACAATCGACACCGTTTTGACCGTGCGGTGCATCAGCTTGGGCAGGTCGCGCCACTTGTAATCCCGGTAAATGAACATCGTGACAAAGAAGGCCCACAGCACCGCAATGGACGCCGACTCGGTGGCCGTAAACACCCCCGACAAAATACCGCCCAAGATGATCACCATGGTCATCAAGCCCCACATCGCATCGGCACAAATGCGCAGCGCCTGGCGCAGGGGAATGGACTCACCCTTGGGGTAGTTGCGCTTGCGGGCCACGTACAAGCAGTAAATCGACAGGGTCAAGCCCAGCAACAACCCGGGCAGTACACCGGCCATGAACAGCGCCGCCACTGAAATCGAACCACCAGCCGCCATGGAGTAAATCACGGCGTTGTGGCTGGGCGGAATCAAGGTGGCCTGAATGGAGCCACTCACCGTCAAGGCGGTGGCAAAGTCACGCGGGTAGCCCTTCTTGACCATTTCAGGAATCATCACCGAACCAATAGAGGCCGTGTCTGCGACTGAAGAGCCAGAGATAGCGCCAAAAAACGTGGACGCCAAAATATTGACCAGCGACAGGCCGCCGCGCACAAAGCCCACCAGCACGCTGGCAAAGGCCACCAAGCGGCGCGACATACCGCCCTCGGCCATGATGGCACCGGCCAGTACAAAGAACGGAATAGCCAGCAGCGAAAACTTGTTGACCCCGCTGGCAATTTGAATCATCACCGCATCCAGCGGCAACTCAATCCACACCGCACCCAGCAAGGCCGCCAAGCCCAAAGAGTAAGCAACCGGCATACCGACCATGATCAGGACAAAAAAGCTGCCCAATAAAACAAGTGCATCCATGATCAGGCTCCTGGGGTGGGTTCAGCCACCTCGTGGTCAAAGCACACCACTGCCCGTGTGCGTTGGGCGCCCAAAAACATCTTTTCCAAAACGAAGATCAGGGTGAACAAGCCGCCCAGCGGCAAGGGCGCATAGGTCAGGCCCACCGGAATAACCGGTATCGCAGCCAGTGACTGACTCATGGTCTCCATCGACAACTTGAAGCCGTAAACCAACATAAACAAGCTGATCGCAAGCATGAGGATATCGACCATCAATTCGACTGTCTTGTGCAGTCGGGGTGGCAAGCGATCAGTCACCATCGCCACGGCAATGTGAGAGCCGGCACGGTAGCCCGCCGCCGCACCGATAAAGGTAAAAATGACCATCAGCAACAACGCGATGGGCTCGGGCCACTGGGCGCCAAAACCCAGCACGTAGCGGGCAAAAACGCCGATGGGAATAATCAGACTCATGCCCACGATGGACAGGCCAGCCACCCAGATGCAGGTCAGGTACAGACCGTCGATAGCGCGTTGTATTTGATGGGTCATTGGGTGATAAGGCGCCCCTTGGCGCCATAAAGTGAGATGAAAGACGGACTTACTTGACTTCAGCGATGCGCTTCATCAGATCGGCGTAGGGCGCGCCGTACTTGGCACGCACGGGAGCGGTGGCGTCAAAAAACTGTTTCTGGTCCACTTCTGAGAACACCACACCAGCCGCTTTGAGTTTGGCGGTGTAGTCAGCCACACTCTTGTCCCACAAGGCGCGCTGCTCAAACTGGGCTTCGCGCCCCAGTTTTTTCACCAGCACTTGCTCGTCTTTGCTGAGCTTGTCCCATGTCACCTTGGACATAACCAGCAGTTCTGGAATGATCAGGTGGTTGGTTTGGGCATAAAACTTGGTGCCGGTGGTGTAGTGGTTGGAGGTGAACAGGCTGGGCGGGTTGTTCTCGGCGCCGTCAATCACGCCGGTCTGCAGCGCGCTGAACACTTCGCCGTAGCCCATTGAAATACCGTTGCCGCCCATGGCGTTCATGGTGTCCACAAACAGGGGGTTGCCCATCATGCGGACTTTCACGCCCTTAAGGTCGGCTGGTGTCTTGACTGGCTTTTTGGTGTACAGGTGGCGTGAGCCGCCATCCATCCAGGCCAGAGCCACCATGCGGGTTGGGCCGTTAGATACTTTATCCAAGATTTCTTGGCCAATGGGGCCGTCCACCACGGCGCGCATGTGCGCCTCATTGCGAAACACAAAGGGCATGTTGAACACATTCACGTCCGGCACCACGGCACCAACAGGCCCCAGCGAGGTGCGCAGGATGTTGATCGCGCCAATCTGGGTCTGCTCGATCATGGTCTTTTCGTCACCCAGCACACTGCCGGGGAACATCTGCATCTTGAACTTGCCATTGGTGGCCGCTTCAAGCTTTTTGCCCATGTTTTCGGTCGCCGCCACGGTGGGGTAGCCGCTAGGGTGCACATCGGCTGCTTTGAGCACCGTTTGCGCGTGGGCAGCCAGCGGCAAGGTAAAGGCAAGGGTTGCCAGTGCGGCACCGGCAATGATTTTTCTACGAAAGGTCATGGTTGTCTCCTTGATTGACCAGATTAATGTTGACTGACGGGAACAGGGGAAAACACGGGCTCGGGCAGCCCGCAAACGCCGGGGCGCAGCGCAAACACGCCACCCGCCAGCACTTGGTCTGACAAATCAATGCCATCCGGGCGAATTGATGTCACAAACAAGGTGTCCAGACCAGCACCGCCAAAAGCGCACATGGCGGGCTTTTTAACGGGCACAGTCAGGGAATAGTCAAGCCGGCCAGCCGGTGTAAAGCGGTGAATCAGGCCAGCATCGTTGCCGCAAACCCAGTAGCAGCCATCGGCATCGACGGCAGCGCCATCGGGCCTGCCGGGCAGCGGGTTCATGTCGACAAAAACACGCCGGTTTGAGGGCGTGCCGGTCGCGGGGTCGTAATCAAAGGCCCAGACCATTTGCACAGACGGATGAGAGTCCGAGAGGTACAGGGTGCAGCCATCGGGGCTAAACGCCATGCCGTTGGGCGTTTTAAAGCCCGTGAGCAACGGTTTGAGCGGGGTCGGCAAGCCGGCATCATCACTCTGGTTTTCAAAGCTATAAACGCAAGCCTCGCCTTGGCTGGCAGCCATATTCATCAACATGGTGCCGGCCAAAAAGCGGCCTTGGCGGTCACACCGCCCATCGTTGAAGCGCATCCCAGGCGCGGCGTGGTCTACGCTGGCTAATCGTGAAAAGTTGAGTACGCCGTCTGCCTGCGGCAACAGCGAAAACACACCGCTCTCGGCGCCTGCCACCCAGGCGCCCGAGGCGGTGGGCGCAATGCAGGCCAGCATTTCAGGCGCTTGCCAGATGCTCAATTGGGCGGGCGCCAGTGTCCAGCGGCACAGCGTGCGTGCCGGTATATCAACCCAATACAGCGCCTGCTCGCCCGCATGCCACACGGGGCTTTCACCGGTGGCGTTGCGGGCGTCGAGCACCAGTTCAGCGTGGGGGGTGCGCATGGTGGCCAATGCTCAGGCGCCAAATGGGCCGGCGGCTACAAAGCCACCGCCCTGGAACTGGGCCACTGGGTCATCCAGGTCCGGTGCGCTGGTGCGGGCATACACCGCGTCACGGAACACGTCTGAGCTGTCTTGCGGCACATAGCCCACATGGCGGGCACAGCGGTTATCCCACCAGGTCACCGCGTTGTCCGACATACCAAAAATAATGCTGTGCCCCAAAACAGGTGTGCTCAGGCAGGCCGTAATCAGGCGGTGCAGATCGTCAAAACTCAGCCAAGTGGCCAGCATGCGGCGGTCGCGCGGTTCGGGAAACGAGGAGCCAATGCGCACACAGGCCGTCTCAATGCCATAGCGGTCAAAGTAAAGCCGTGACAGGTCTTCACCAAACGCTTTGCTCACGCCATACAAACTATCAGGGCGGGGTGCGTGCGTGGCGTCAATGGTCTCGCTTTGGCGATAAAACCCGGTGACGTGGTTGGAGCTGGCAAACACCACCCGCTTGACACCGTGCAGGCGGGCGGCTTCGTACAAGTTGTACATACCCAAAATATTGGCTTGCAAGATGGGCATGAAAGCCCCCTCGACTGACACGCCACCCAAATGAACAATGGCCTCAACCCCTTGCACGGCAGCATTGACTTCCTGCGCATTTGCCAGGTCGGCCAGCACCACCTCTTCACCATCACCAGCGGCACCAAAGTCCACACGGTCTGACAACCGGAGGGTGTCGCAGTTGGCTTTCAAGCGTGCGCGCAAGGCTTGGCCCAGGCCGCCTGCAGCGCCGGTCATTAAGATTTTGGTGTGGGCCTTGATCGTCATATCGCTCTTAATTAAAGAAATTTTTTGGACTACTGGACTAATTGGGTTTGACGCATTACAGTTCTTCAAACCCTCATCTCATCAGTCGTATGTTGTCTGATAAGTTAAATTGTCATCAAATTAGATTTTTAAGTCAATCACTTTCATATGGAATCATGGAAAACCCCTAGCCCCCCAGAGCCCCGTCTGCGCCGTCCGCGCGGCTTAGTTCAGGAAATTGTGGACACCCTGGTCGCCAATATCAAAGACGGAAGCATCAAACCAGGCGACAAACTACCCAGCGAGTCTGAGATCATGGGGCGCTTCGAGGTCAGCCGCACTGTGGTGCGCGAAGCCTTGTCAAAACTGCAAGCCGCCCAGCTGGTTGAGACGCGTCATGGCATTGGCACCTTTGCGCTCACGCCCCAAGACGCCACCAACTTCAAAATAGCTGACAGCGACCTCTCCACCATTGCTGACGTCATCTCGGTGCTTGAGTTGCGCATCAGCCTGGAAACCGAGGCCGCGGGACTGGCCGCCCAACGCCGCACCGACACCAACCTGAACACCATGGAAACCTCGTTGCACGCCTTTCGCAGCGCCATTCAGCAAGACTCGGATGCGGTTCCCTCGGACTTTGAATTTCACATGGAAGTCGCCCGCGCCACGGGCAATCGGCACTTTGCTGACCTGATGGCCTACCTGGGCACCATGATCATTCCGCGCACGCGGGTCAACACCCCCAGCACCGCACCCGAGGGCCGCCTGGCCTACCTGATGCGCGTGCACGGCGAACACGAAAGTATTTTTGTCGCCATTCGAAACCAAGATGCCGAGGCAGCACGGGCGGCCATGCGCACCCATCTGGCCAATAGCCGCGAACGCTTGCGCAAGGCACAACTCAACCCGGCCTAAACACAGCCAAAGAAGCAGACCGGCGCAGCACAAGGGTTATCCCGATTATTTTTTGATTGCGTTTAGTTGTACGATGACTGCTAAGTAAACTTTTAAATTCAGCATGCCCCATCCTCACCACACCCCAACCATCACCCGCATGCAAGTCATCCCAGTGGCGGGCCATGACGGCATGCTGCTGAATTTAAGCGGCGCTCACGGGCCATTTTTCACCCGCAACCTGGTCATCTTGACCGACAGCGAAGGCCGCACGGGTGTGGGTGAAGTGCCCGGCGGTGAAAAAATTCGCCTCACCCTGGAAAACGCACAAACTCTCGTGGTGAGCCAGCCGCTAGGGCTGTGGAACCAGACTTTGAACACCTTGCGCGCAGCTTTTGCCGACCGTGACAGCGGGGGGCGGGGCCTGCAAACTTTCGATTTGCGCGTGGCCATTCATGCGGTCACGGCCGTAGAGAGTGCACTGCTGGACCTGCTGGGTCAGCACCTCAACGTCCCTGTGGCCGCCTTGTTGGGCGAGGGGCAACAACGCAGCCAGGTTGCCGTATTGGGCTACCTTTTTTATGTGGCCGACCGCCAACGCACCGACCTGCCCTACCGCAGCGAACCCGATGCCAGCGACGACTGGCTGCGTCTGCGCCACGAACCGGCCATGAATGCGCGCGGCATCGTGCAGTTAGCCGAAGCCGCCTATGCACGCTACGGCTTCAAAGACTTCAAACTCAAAGGAGGCGTCTTGAGCGGTGAAGAGGAAATGGAGGCCGTCGTGGCCCTGCACGAACGCTTTCCCGAGGCGCGCATCACCCTGGACCCCAACGGCGGCTGGTTGCTCAAAGACGCCGTGCGCTTGTGCCGCGACCACCACACGCACCTGGCTTACGCCGAAGACCCCTGCGGCGCCGAGGGCGTGTTCTCAGGGCGCGAGGTGCTGGCAGAGTTTCGCCGTGCGACCGGCCTGCGCACTGCCACCAACATGATCGCTACCGACTGGCGGGAAATGGCGCACGCCATCCAACTGCAATCGGTGGACATTCCGCTGGCCGACCCGCATTTTTGGACCCTGCAGGGCTCCGTTCGGGTGGCGCAGTTGTGCGAGATGTTTGGCCTGACCTGGGGCTCGCACTCCAACAACCACTTTGATATTTCGCTGGCCATGTTCACCCATGTGGCCGCTGCCGCACCGGGTCAGGTCACCGCCATTGACACCCACTGGATTTGGCAAGATGGCCAGGGCCTGACCAAAGAACCTCTGCAGATTGTGGACGGCCAGATCAGCGTGCCGACCAAGCCAGGCCTGGGTATTGAGCTCGATATGGCCGCGGTAGAAAGCGCGCATCAGCTTTACCTCCAACACGGCTTGGGCGCGCGCGACGATGCCATGGCCATGCAGTACTTGGTGCCGAATTGGTCCTTCAACCCCAAAAAGCCCTGCTTGGTGCGTTAAACCTAATGCGGTTTTGCCATAGCGCTCACACCACCAGCGGCTCTTCCTGCATGGCTTCAATTTGCTCTTCCAGCATTTGCACCTGGCCACGCCAGTAGTCGCTGGAGCCAAACCACGGAAAGTTGATGGGAAAAGTGGGGTCTTCCCAGCGCCGCGCTAACCAGGCGCTGTAGTGAATCAGGCGCAAGGTGCGCAGCGGCTCGATCAGCGCTAGTTCCCGGCGGTCAAATTCACGGAACTGCTCGTAGCCATCCACCAAAGTGCCGAGTTGGCGGCTGCGCTGCTGGCGGTCGCCGCTGAGCAGCATCCACAGGTCTTGCACGGCCGGGCCGGTGCGGGCGTCGTCCAAGTCCACAAAGTGCGGACCGGGGCCTGCGCTGGCCGGCGACTCCAGGGGAGTCCACAAAATATTGCCGGGGTGGCAGTCGCCGTGCAGGCGAATCAGCTTGATGGGGTCTGAATATGAGTCTTTTTGCCCTCCAAAGCCCACCAGGCATGCTTGACCAGCTATTAAATCAAGTGCATCTTGCGAGGCCTTGGCCCACGCCGACTGCACGTCCAGCGGCACTTTTTCATTGTCCAGCAACCAGTTGCGCGACTCCACACCAAAACTTTGCAGGTTCAAGGCCGGCCGGTGCTCAAAAGGCCGAGCGGCGCCCACGGTGTGAATACGCGCCAGAAAGCGGCCAATCCACTCCAGCACATCGCCGTCGTCCAACTCTGGCGGGCGCCCTCCCCGGCTCGGGCTAACGCTGAATGAGAAACCGGCAAAGTGATTGAGCGTTGAACCGTTTAAGGCCATCGGCCCGACCACGGGAATCTCTGCATCCATCAGTTCTTTGGAGAAAGCGTGCTCCTCCAGAATCTGAGCCTGGGTCCAACGATTGGGCCGGTAAAACTTGGCCACCACCGCCGGGCCGTCTTCCAGATGCAGCTGGTACACGCGGTTTTCATACGAGCTCAGCGCCAGTTGTCGGCCATCGCCATAAAGCCCCACGCTGGCCAGCGCATCCATCACGACGTCAGGGGTGAGGGCCTCAAAGGCGTGAAGCGAAGTGGGGTGCGTGTGTAAATCCATACCCCCATTGTCGGGCCTTGCGGTGCGTCCCTCACGAGCCAACGTAGCTGATTAGCCGCCGCTTCATCGGCCTCGCGCCAAGCGGTCTGCAAAATAAACAGGCAAACCGGCGCGTCGGATGGCAGCAGCAGCAGCAGCGTGATCGTAGGCCACTCGGTGAAATGTGAGCTGCATTTGCTCAGGGTCAAAAAGGGCGTACATGGCCTGCGGGTTGCCATCACGCGGCTGCCCGACCGAGCCAACGGTGGCCAACCAATGCCGATGCTTGGGCACGGGCACGGCCACGCCGGGTGTGGGTTTGAACTTCATCAAACGACTTGTCCCGCCCCGGTAATACATACTTTGCTCGTGCACATGGCCGCCAAACACATGACGAACCGCCAGATAAGCCGCTGCAGCATTGAGGCTGGCATTGGCTGCGCGCTCGTCATGCACACGGCGCCATAGCTCGGGGCCATCGACGCTGGCATGCACCAGCAGCAGGGTCTCGTGCTGCAGGGTCAGGGGTAACTGGTCAAGAAAAGCGCGTTGACTTTCACTCAGTTGGGCATGGGTCCAGGCGGCGGTGCTGCTGCCCAAGTTGGCGCAGGCTTCGGGGGGCGTCACTGCCATCTCGTCGTGGTTGCCTTTGATGGCCAAGGCGCCGTCCGCCACCAGGCTTTGCACGCGCTCGACGACCGCCACGGGGTCAGCCCCGTAGCCGACCAGATCACCCAAAAGAGCAAACTGCTGAGCGCCTTGCTCGCGGGCATGTTCAAGACAGGCTTCAAAAGCTTGGCTATTAGCGTGAATGTCTGACAGCAATGCCAACCTCATGGGTCTCCTCGTTGTTCTTAAGCTCATCCTGCAGCACGCCTAAGGGCACCAGCACCCAAGTTTCAGCGACTTCAATTTTTTGCACCTTGACGCGTGTCAATCCTGCCAAACAACAAGTCCCTGTATATTTATTAACTTATGAAATGGCAACAACGCAAACGCTTCATCACCCGCCGCGGGCTTATTTACTCGCTGGTCCTGTGCATTGTCATTTTGGGTTTGGGCGGGGTGGGCTTCTGGATTCTGGAGCCCCGTGCGCTAACCTTGAGTGATGGCCTGTGGCTGGCCTTCACCACTGCGGCCACGGTGGGCTACGGCGATATCGTGCCCAGCACCCACGCGTCCCGCGCTTTCTCGGTGCTGGTGGTCTTGCTGGGCTTGGCCGTGCTGTCTTTGGTCACGGCCTCAGTAGCAGCGATGTTTGTTGAGACCGAAGAACGTCAAGTCGAGCGCGACCTCATGCGCGAAATCGGCGCGCTGCGCGCCGAGGTGCGCCACCTGCATGAGGAAGTACGCGGCATCCAAAACAACCTGCACCCGTCCGTGCAGAGCGAGCTTTGACCTAGTTAAGCGACAGCATATGGCCTTTTTGCGGGTCGCCCTTGCCTGCTAAAACCTGCTGATAGGCTGCCGCCACCGACTCAACTCCTGAGTGCTGGTCTATCAATAGCCAGGGCTTGACGGGGTCACGCGCACTGGCTATGAACGCTTGCCAACCGGCCAGCAAGCGCTGCCCCAGCCCGTCCGGGCCCCAGTCTGAACTGCGCTTCTTTATTTGCGCCGGTGCAAAAAAGAGCACAGCCCGCGGGCCAGGTAAGTCTTTGGCGCCGCCGAGTTGCTCAACATGGGTGCCACCAATGGAGCAGCTGTAAAGCAGGTGCTTAAACCGGGTATGAATGGCGCGGCGCAGACCCGAATTGCCCGCAAAGTCGATGTAAATGCAGGCCGCATCGGCATCCACCAAGTCCAACTGCTCATAGGACAGCACCCGGTGGTAGCAGCCCAAGCCCTCACAAAAGGCCACATTACCCGCAGAGGTCAACCCCACCACCTCAATACCTTCGCGTTGTGCCAATTGAAAAGCGGTGCCATAGGCGGTTTTACTGGAGGCGCTGGACAACAACATCACCGGGCGCTGGGCCGAGGATTCAGTCGCGCCAAAAAAATGGTTATCAGCCAGAAAGTCGTCAATCAACCACGAGGTCATGAACAAAGGCCGCAGCAGGGCTTGGGTGTCTTCCATCTCAGCGCTGTAAAAAGGGTCAGCCGCGCAACGTAAGTACTGGTTGTAAACGGAGTGCAATGCTACCCGGTGCGGGGCGCCGTCCGAGAAAGCGGCGTTTGATAAACGCGTGGGCGCCAGCACCACTTGGCTGGACATCGGGAAGTAGCCATATAAGCGCTCGCCCACGGCCACGCCGGGGTGCAGCGACTGCATCACCACACCAAAGCCCCAAACGGGAATGCGCCCCCAAACCGGGGCATCTTGTGCGCTTACCGGGAAAAACGACCAGTAATTCATGGCATCACCAAAGGCGGCATAGGTGATGTTGTTGGCGGTGAGTGCAAATTTTTCAATTCGCACCCGAACCTCGCCCTCGCGCAAAGGCTGGTCAGGGGTGCTGCGACATTCGGTGCTGGTGAGTTGGTCTTTACGAACCAAAAAATCAAGTGTGTTCATAGCCAAGACCATAAACGAAACGGCCTGCGCTGGCAACCAGCACAGGCCGCCTTGGTGACAGGCTTAAATCAAGGTCAGCGTGACTTCAATGTTGCCGCGTGTAGCGTTGGAGTACGGGCACACCTGGTGGGTTTTCTCTATAAGGGCCAGCGCTAAGGCGCGGTCCACGCCGGGCAGGCTGATGAGCATTTGCACCTCAATACCAAAGCCGGCCGGGATCTGACCAATACCCACGGTAGCGTTGATACTGGCGTCAGCGGGCAGCGCAATTTTTTCAAGTCCAGCCACATATTTCATTGCGCCAATGAAGCAAGCGCTGTAACCGGCCGCAAACAGTTGCTCGGGGTTCACACCACCGCCTGCGCCACCCATCTCTTTGGGTACGCTCAGTTTGAGGTCAAGCAGGCCATCAGACGATTTGATACTGCCATCGCGCCCGCCGGTGGCACTGGCGTGCGCTTGATAAATGACTTTTTCGATTTTGGTGACCATGAGGATTCCTGGGGGTTTGCTTCAAAATTTGAAGCGGGTTAAAAAACTAATTGCTGATCTGCTGGCGTAGCGCCTGAATGCTTTGGGTCAGTGCCACCAGCTCAGGCACTGGGCAGTGCGCGGCTTTGACCACGCAAGCGGGTACCTTGGCTGCCAGGGTTTTGAGAGCATTGCCTGTTGCGGTAAGCGATATTTGCACCCGACGTTCGTCTTGGGCTGACCGGTTGCGTACCAGCAGGTCGGCCGCTTCCAGGCGCTTCAGAAGCGGGGTCAGCGTGCCCGAGTCGAGAAACAAGCGCTCACCCAAAGCAGACACCGTTACATCGTCTTGCTCCCACAAAATTAGCATCACCAAATACTGCGGATAGGTGAGCCCCAACTCAGCCAGCAGCGGCTTGTAGAGCTTGGTCATGGCTAGCGACGTGGAGTACAAGGCAAAGCACAACTGGTTGTCGAGCAAGAGCGAGGCATCGCTTAAATTTGTAGCTTTGGAAGTGTCCATGCATTTAATATAGCACACAATTACATTGTGAACAATTTAATTGTGTGCATTAACTTTAATTTCTACTTAACGCTCACCAAAAAAAAGGTGCTCTTACGTGCACCTTCAAGGGGTTACCTTAGAAATTGAAAGCCAATAATCGGCTTAGAAGGCGTAGTTCAAACGCACGCGCCACGAGTTCTCCAGTTGACCTTACTTCAAATTCAGAGCTGGTGGCTTTGGTTCAGATATGAAGCAAAGGCACTTTGCAGGCCCAACAGTTTTGCTAAGCCAACCAGATATTTAAGCGCACGCAAACCCGCCCTTAGGCGAGCGGTCAGTTAGCCCTGAAACCGCTTGCGTGTGAGCGCCAGTGCCAACCAGAAGCCCACTGCTGCATAGGCCACCAGCACCCCCACATGGCGCCACGGGTTGGCAGGCCATTGGTCCATGAACATCGGGCGAACCAGGTCCACCGCATTGGTCAAGGGCAGCCACTCTGACACAGCGCGCACCACCGGGGGCAACTGGTCCAGCGGAAAGAAGATGCCGCTCAAAAACATCATGGGCGTGAGAAAGAGCGTGAAGTAGTAAGTGAAAAAGTCGTAACCCTTGGCCAGTGCGTTAAAAACGAGCGCAATACAGCTAAACGTAATGCCCACCCCCAGCAGCACCGGCCATGCCATCAGCAATTTAGGCGAGTAACTGATACCCAGCACCAGCATCACACCCAAAATAGCGGTCACGGTAAAGAGAGACTTGAAGGCGGCCCATAGCATTTCGGCCAGCACAATGTCATCGAGATTCACAGGGGCGTTCATGATGCCGTCCCAGGTTTTTTGCACATGCATGCGCGAAAACGCCGAGTACAGCGCCTCAAACGAGGCCGCCTGCATGGCGCTCATACAAATGGAGCCACTGGCCAAAAACAAAATGTAAGGCACAGGCGTACCTTCCACTTTGACGGTGCCTACCAACGCGCCCATGCCGTAGCCAAAGGCGACCAGCCACATCAAGGGCTCAGCAATATTGCCCACCAAGCTGGGAATGGCCAGCTTGCGCCAGACCAGCAGGTTGCGCAAAAAAACCGGCCAAAAGCGCAGGGACAGTTGGGGGGCGCGCCACACGCTTTGCGCGGGGGCTTTCAGGGTTGTGGTGGTCATATCAAGCATCCTCTCTGATTTGGCGGCCGGTGAGTTTGAGGAACAAGTCCTCTAGGTTGGCGGGCCGGTGCAAGGTGCGTAAATGGGGGTAAGGCTTCAGGGCTTCCAGCAACTGCTGGGCGTCCTGGGTGTAGAAAAACACGGTTTCGCCGCTCACCTCCAGCCGGGCGGCCAGGGCTTTGAGGGGTGAGTCCACCAGCGCCAGGGCGCCGCTGCCATAGACTTCGACCACATCGGGCTCGAGGTGCTGGGCAATCAAATCGCGCGGAGCGCCTTCAGCAATTTTTTTGCCGTGGTCCAGCACCAATAGGCGCGAACACAGGCGTTCGGCCTCGTCCATGAAGTGGGTGGTCAGCAAGATGGACTTGCCTTGTTGCAGCAGCAGTTGCAGGCGCTCCCACATGAGGTGGCGGGCTTGGGGGTCAAGTCCGGTGGTGGGCTCATCGAGCAGTAGCAGTTTGGGGTCGTTGACCAAGGCGCGGGCCAGGCTTAGGCGGCGCTTCATGCCCCCCGAGAGTTCGCCCGGCTTGGCGTTGGCTTTGCTGGTGAGCGAGGCAAACTCCAGCAGCGCCGGAATGCGGGCCTGTATATCGGCGTCTTTCATGCCGAAATAGCGGCCATAGACCAGCAAATTTTCAGCACAAGTGAAGTCAGGGTCCAGCGTGTCGAGCTGACTGACCACGCCAAGCTTGGCTTTGATGGCCAGCGCTTGGTGCGGCATTTGCAGGCCAAAAGCGGTGATGCTGCCCGAGTCCGGCACGCTCAAACCCAGGCACAGGCGGATGGTGGTGGTTTTGCCCGCGCCGTTCGGGCCAATGACGCCAAGGCATTCGCCGGGCTGAATGCCAAACGACAGGCCATCGACCACCGTGGCGTTGCCGTAGCTTTTGCGCAGGTTTTGCACAGATAAAATTGAAGATTGCATGGCTTGATTGTCGCCCACGCCGCCTTGGTGGCTGGCGCGAATAGCCCCACTTTTAACTCTTTGGACGCAGCAACGCGCACGACTTATGAAAACTCTTGGCACCCCTCTCTCCCCCCACGCCACCAAGGTTATGCTGTTGGGCTCTGGCGAACTGGGCAAAGAAGTCTTGATCGCCCTGCAACGCCTGGGCGTGGAAACCATCGCCGTGGACCGCTACGACAACGCACCCGGCCAGCAAGTGGCGCACCACGCGCGCACCATCACCATGAGCGACCCGGCCCAACTCAAAGCCCTCATTGAGGCCGAGCGCCCCCACTTGGTGGTACCCGAAATTGAGGCCATTGCCACGCCCATGCTGGAAGAACTGGAAGCGGCCGGTTTGGTGCGCGTCATTCCCACCGCCCGCGCCGCCCGCCTGACGATGGACCGCGAAGGCATTCGCCGCCTCGCCGCCGAAACCCTGGGCCTACCCACCAGCCCCTACCAATTCTGTGATTCCTTGGCCGAGCTGCAAGCCGCCATTGACGCCGACATTGGCTTCCCCTGCGTCGTCAAACCGGTGATGAGCTCCTCGGGCAAAGGCCAAAGCAAGATCGACGGCCCGGCAGACGTACTAAAGGCTTGGGACTACGCCATGGCCGGTGGCCGGGTCAGCGGGGGGCGCATTATTGTGGAAGGCTTTATTGACTTTGACTACGA
>CAIMHL010000136.1 GCA_903840825.1 uncultured beta proteobacterium | reverse complement strand
GGAGGCATCCAATGGCGAAGGAAAAATTTGAGCGTAAGAAGCTCCACGTTAACGTAGGTACGATTGGTCACGTAGACCATGGCAAGACGACGTTGACAGCGGCTCTGACGCGTGTGTGTGCAGAAACCTGGGGCGGTACAATCCGCAACTTTGACCAGATCGACAATGCACCGGAAGAGCGCGAACGCGGCATCACAATCAACACCTCGCACGTGGAATATGACTCTGCAGTGCGTCACTACGCACATGTAGACTGCCCGGGCCACGCTGACTATGTGAAAAACATGATCACGGGTGCTGCGCAGATGGATGGCGCGATTCTGGTTTGTTCAGCCGCTGACGGTCCGATGCCGCAAACCCGCGAACACATCCTGCTTTCCCGCCAGGTTGGCGTGCCGTTCATTGTTGTATTTATGAATAAAGCCGACATGGTGGACGACAAGGAGTTGCTGGAGCTGGTGGAAATGGAGATTCGTGAACTGCTGTCGATGTATGAATTTCCGGGTGACGATACTCCAATCATCATTGGTTCGGCTTTGATGGCGCTGCAAGGCAAGGATGACAATCAGATGGGTACCAGTGCAGTACGCAAACTGGTAGAAACGCTGGACTCGTACATCCCTGAGCCGATACGTGATATCGAAAAGCCGTTCCTGCTGCCGATTGAGGACGTGTTTTCGATCTCGGGTCGTGGCACGGTGGTAACGGGCCGTGTAGAGCGTGGCATTGTCAAGGTAGGTGAAGAGATTGAAATTGTTGGTATCAAGCCGACAACAAAGACGACTTGCACGGGCGTTGAAATGTTCCGCAAGCTGCTGGACGAAGGTCGAGCTGGCGAGAACGTAGGTGTGCTGTTGCGCGGCACCAAGCGTGAAGAAGTGGAGCGTGGTCAAGTACTGGCGAAGCCGGGTTCTATCACTCCCCATACGTCGTTTGAATCGGAAGTGTACATTCTGAGCAAGGAAGAGGGTGGTCGTCATACGCCATTCTTCAAAGGCTATCGTCCGCAATTCTACTTCCGTACGACGGACGTGACGGGCGCTGTAACGTTGCCTGAGGGCGTAGAAATGGTAATGCCGGGCGACAACATCAAGATGGTAGTGGAGTTGATAGCTCCAGTGGCGATGGATGAAGGCTTGCGCTTCGCGATTCGTGAGGGTGGTCGTACGGTAGGTGCAGGCGTTGTAGCAAAAATCTTCAAGTAATGGCGCCAGAAGTGATTTCCTGCATATTTTTATGCAGGAAATCATTTTTCAGTTGACACGCGAATACATGAAAAATAGAATTCGCGCTCTTTTTTAGCCCTCTAAGGCCGCGGGTAGGGTCGTTTGGGGTGAGACGTTCTTTAACAATACGGGAGATGTTGGTCCTATGCAGAATCAGCGCATCAGAATCAGGCTCAAAGCCTTTGATCATCGTCTGATTGACAAGTCCACACAGGAAATTGTCGAGACGGCGAAGCGGACGGGTGCGCAGATCCGTGGTCCCATTCCTATGCCGACTCAGATTGAGCGTTATACAATTTTGACGTCACCGCATGTAAACAAGGATGCGCGAGATCAGTACGAGCTTAGAACCCATAAACGTCTCCTTGATATTGTTGAGCCTACTGAAAAAACCGTTGACGCCTTGATGAAGCTTGATCTGGCGGCTGGTGTTGAAGTGCAAATAAGTCTCGGATAGTAAGTTCGGGCACCTATAGTGGTGTCCGGTAGTGGTGTCTGTATTTCTAATGCTGGCACTTTAAATACTACACATATGGTTGCCCGGTAAGGGTAACTGAATCACATGGTGTAATGCGCAAGCAGCCATAGTGGGTAAAGCCCCATACACGATGGAGTTGAAAATGACGATTGGCTTAGTCGGTCGGAAAAGCGGTATGACCCGCGTTTTCACCGAAACAGGGTCCTCTGTACCCGTAACAGTAGTGGAAGTGCTTCCGAATCGCGTCACGCAGGTCAAAACTGCTGAAGGCGACGGATATTCCGCTATACAGATTACCACTGGCAGCAAAAAGGCCGGTCTTGTAAGCAAGGCTGAGGCTGGCCATTTTGCAAAAGCTGGAATGGAGGCTGGTAGAGGGTTGTGGGAGTTTAGGACTTCCCAAGCTGATGCTGCGTCGTACGTACAGGGTTCTGAGTTAACCGTCGCTCACTTTGCGCCTGGCCAAATGGTCGATGTTACCG
>CAIMHL010000135.1 GCA_903840825.1 uncultured beta proteobacterium | reverse complement strand
GGGCCGCTGCTCAAGGTGTCTTGGCCGCGGCTGTCTTTGCTGACATCCAGGTCCATGATGATCGTCCCATCAGGCGTCACCTGGGGTGTGACCACCAGGTTGAGCGCTGCGGACTTGAAATCAACGCGACAAGAAGCGGTGGCAGTTGCTGAGGCGTCGGTACACACTGTGTAGGGAATTTTTTCGCCTTGGGTAATGCTGGCTTTTTTCCCATCGGCCGTGACCACACGCGGGCTGGAAACCAGCTTGCCTTTGCTGTCAGCCTCCAAGGCCGAAATTTCCAAATTCAAAAATCGGTTGGACATGGCACTAAAAAGGGACACGGCAAACGTGGCAGGTGTTCCCAGCCCCATGCCCACAGCGGGCATATTGACAAAATTGCCACTGGTGCTTTTTAAGGCGGAGGCATTTTCATCAATGCCCCCGCCGCCGCTGGCGGCCACCACGTTGGCGTAATTATTGCCAAAGGCCACCCGGCTTCCCCCCACCACAGGAAAACCACCGTCGCCGCCTTTTTGGGCTCTTTGGTCGGTGGCACCAAACTTGACCCCCAATGATTTGCCAAACGTGTCGCTGGCCTCAACAATGCGCACCTCAATCATGACTTGACGCACCGCCACATCGAGTTTTTGGATCAGCTGCAGCGCCTGCTCTAGCCTGGAAGGCACGTCGGTCACAAACACCTGGTTGGTGCGCTGGTCTGCCACCGCACTGCCACGGGCGCTCAGGGTGCGCCCCGGTATTTTTTCGCCAAACCCCACCCCCATGCTGCCGCCAGTGCCGCTGAGTAGCGTGGCAACGTCTGTCGCCTTGGCAAAATTCATTTGAAAGGATTGGGTGGTCACCGGCTCTAGGTTCAGGACGGCAACCCGGGCTTCCAGCTCCATTTTTTCTTTCGCAATGATCTCTTCTTTGGGCGCCACCCAAATGACATTGCCGGTTTTGCGCATATCCAGACCTTTGGCCTGCAAAATCACGTCCAGCGCCTGGTCCCAAGGCACTTGGTTCAACCGCAGGGTGAGCAGGCCTTTCACGGAGTCCGAGGTCACAATATTTAAGCGGGTGAAGTCAGCAATGACATTCAGGAGCGACCGGGCCTCAATATCCTGAAAATTCAGGGTCATTTTCTCGCCCGTAAACGCAGTTTTGGGCACTAGGTTGGCGGCATCAAGCTTGACGGGCCTGATTTCCACTACATATTGATCCCCTGTTTGGTAGGCGCTTTGCACCCACAGCCCTTTGGACTCAATCACCACATGCACCCGGTCGCCGATTTGCGTGGTCGTGATGCGTTGAACCGGGGTCAGCAGATCTGACACATCCCGCCTGCGGCTAAGGCCCTCAGGCAGGCTTGTTTTCTTGAGGTCGACCATTACCTCTGGCCCTTGCTGGCTGATGCCCACATTCACCCCACTATGGGCCAGGGAAAAAATAATGCGGCCTGTGCCGTCTTCATTTTGGCGAAAGTCCATGTCTTTGAGTGGCAGCACCACCTCGCTCTGGCTCTCAGGGTTCTGTGCAAGCTCAGCCGGGGTGGGCTGGGCAGACGCCAGATTTGGCATCGCCCATAAGACACTGACCCCAAGCACAATGAGGGTCCAGGCCAGCCGTGGCGTTCTGCTTATTTTGTTCATTTCAGCCTTTCCTGTAACACCAATAGGACTTTGCGTTCGGTCCATTTCCCCGCAGGGTCTTGCACCAACTCCCGCAAACTAAGGCTGTGGTCGTTGATGCCCACCACGCGACCAAAGTTTTGGCCCAAGTGGCTGCCCAGCTGCACCGGGTACAGCAAGCCATCGACTTTGACCAAGGCCACTTGGCGGTCTTGCGCGCTCATGCGCCCCACCAGGGTGATGGACTCCAACGCAAATGCTTCCAGCGGGTCCTTGTTGCGCTTCAACTCCAACGCCAGCAATCCACCCTGAGCAGCCGCGGTGTGCCACTCCTTTTTTTGGGCCAAGGCCAGTCTCTGGGCGTTAAAGGGGTCCAGTTCTGATGATGGGGTGTAGCGCTGCGCTTGGTAGACAAAGGTCGCCGGACCCGGTGACGCCAAGGGAGCGGGCTGACTGGCCGGCGGGGCCAAGCCACTGCCGGGCTCTTGATGAGAAGCAGGAGCACAAGCGGCTACAACGCAGGCCAGCAAAACACAGACCGGGATTAGAAACTTGTTCATGGGCTTTCGCCCGGCTCGGTGCTTGACGCCTTCAACCTAGGGCGATCACCAGCCTCCAGACGCCGGTAAGCGTGAAGCGTGGCCTCCATCACCAAAGTGCCTTCTTTCAAGGGCGCCAGCCCCAAGTTATCGAGCGTCACGAGCTGCGGCAAACTCGCGATCTCAGCAGCAAAACTCCCCAGGCTTTGGTAACTGCCTGAGACACGAAGGCTGATGGGCAGTTCTGCAAAGTGGGCATGAACAAGCTCTTTTTCAGGGCGGAAAAGCTCAAACTGAAGACCTTGAGCCAAGCCGACCCGGTTGATCGCCTTGAGCAGACCAGCCATCTCACCCGGGCGAGACAAGGCCAACTCCACCGATGTAATGGAACGTAATGTTTGGTTGCGCTGCTGCGCCAGTGGCTCCAGCTTGGCAAGCTTCAACAACTTGTCGGAGGTAAGCGCTTGGAGCTGGCGCTCCTCATTTCCTGCGCGCTCCAAATCTTGCACAGCCCCACTCAGCCACAGCATCCACAAGATGAGGAATGTGAGCGCTGTCACGGCCAAAAACAAACCCGACTTCACAAGATTGGAGGCATTTGACAAAGCTTCAAGGTCAAGTTTGCCACTGCTGAGAAATGGCTTTTCTTCGTCTGAAAATGACTCGTCTGCCAGAGGTAATTGCTGACTCATGGTGAATTTTCCCCACTGGGCAGGGGTGGCAACGAAGGCTTGGCAACCGGGAGGCCTGCGCTTCTCGAATGCAGACGCAAAGCAAAACTGGCCGCCTTTCGCGCAGCAAGTGGGGTAGCAGAGGAAGCCGGGCCGGTCAGGCCGCCGACGACTTCGAGTAATTCCGGCCGGTTGAAGCGCGTTGTATCAGTGCCCATGTTGTGTAAAAAATCAGCGACTTTCTCGTGGGAGGGAGACACGCCTTTTAAAGTCACGCCCGTGCTGTCCATTCGCAGGCTGGTGATGAAGAGGCCTTCTGGCAGTTGTTTTGCCAGATCATTCATCAAGTGCACCGGGGTATTTCGCTCAAACTGCAAATTCTCGACTGCGTGCTGGCGCACCAGCAGGGCTTGCCACTCTTTTTGCAGCGCCGTCATGGCCTTGATTTTGTTATCGAGGAGCGCTGTGTTGGACACGAAGGCCTGATTTTTTTGCTGCTGCGCCGTGATCTTTTGCTGAATAAAAAGGTAGGCAGCAAGTGCCAACAGGCAACCAAAAACGGCGCAATACCCCAATTGACGCTGAAAAAGATCCAAGCGGTATTTTTTTGCAGCAGCCCGGTGGGGCAACAAATTAATCAGCGTCATTGGGAAAAGCGCCGCAGGGCCAAGCCACAAGCCGTCAAAAAGGCTGGCGCCTGAAGTTTGGCGTTTCTCAAGCGAACACCTTCACTCATCAGCATGCCCTCAAAGGGGTTCACCAAAAAACAGGGACAAAGCGCGCAGGCCTCTACCGCCGCCTGCAGCCCAGGCAAGGAGGCGGAGCCACCGGCCAACATCACAGCATCGATCGACCTGAATGCCGTATGGGCAAAAAAGAAAGCCAGAGCTCTGTTGATTTCTACTGCAAGATGTTCAACAAAGGGGGCAAGCACCAAGGCCTCGTAATCCTTGGGCAGATCGGAACTTCGCTTTCGGGTTTCTGCCTCTTCTAAGGACAAGTGGTAGCGCTCAGCAATCAGCTGGGTCAGCTGCACCCCGCCAAAGGGCTGGTCCCGGTCATACAGGACCGCATCGTTTTGCATCACCCGCACGTTGGTGGTTTGCGCGCCTAGTTCAACCAAGGCAACGAGCTTCACGCTAGCCAGTCCAAACTGGTCGTCAACAAGGCGCTTCATAGCGGCGCGTGAGGCGTATGAACTCACATCCAAAATCACCAGATTAAGACCAGCTGCTTCAGCCAACTCCGAGACGTCCTGTACTTTTTCTCGCCTTGAAACCGCCAAATGCACATCAAGCAAGTGGGGGGACCCAAGACTGGGTCCGATCACCCTGTAGTCCAGGTTGGCCTCATCGAGTGGGTAGGGAACAAACCGCGTGGCCTCCTGCTCAACCAGCACCTCAAATGCGGCTTCGCTCTTGCCCTTGGGCAGGGTGATGATTTTGGTCATTACCGCAGTGGGGGGCAGCGCCATGGCGACGTTTTTTGTTGTCGTCCGGCTTTTTTTGATGAGCCGACGAACATCAAACACCGTTTGGTCAAAATTGTCAGCCAACCCAGCTGCAGACGGGACATTTTCAAGTCTGAGCGTGGCGCTTCGCTCCAAAACCAGGCGCCCGCTTTTTCTCATGCTCAGCTCAACCAACCTGGCGCTGGTGGCGCTGAGATCCAGGCCCAGCATCGGCAAGAATTGTTTGTTTTGAAAAAAAGACAAGGCAAACAAGGCAGCTCCAGAAAACGACTTCAAAGAATTACCTGGTCAATTTAACCATCAATTTATTTAAAATTAAATATTTTTATTACTTTATAAAAATAAATACCGGTATTTTTAGCTGCGAAAAATACCTCACCTAAGATATCTGCCTGTGCTTTAGGTGGGAAAGGGCCTTTTTATCGGCACTCAGGTTTCCAATAAAATCCTTGGATGTCTTCAAAACCCCCATCTTCTGAAAAAAGTTCAACCAGCGACGCCCGCGCAGGCAAAAAGCCGATGCATTGGCTGCTAAAGACTTTCCTTTGGTTAAGCGGACTAGCGGTGGCAGGTGTCACTTGTGTGCTGATCATCCTGGCCATCGCACTGGCCGTTGCCTTTCCGAACCTGCCTGATATTTCCTCGCTTTCGGACTACCGCCCAAAGTTGCCTTTGCGTATTTTTTCAGCTGAGGGCATCTTGATCGGGGAGTTTGGTGAAGAACGTCGCCACCTGACCCCCATCAAGGACATACCCAAGGTCATGACCGATGCGGTTCTGGCGATTGAGGACGCGCGGTTTTACGAGCACGGGGGCGTGGATTACAAAGGGGTGTTGCGCGCCGCCATTGCCAACCTGGGACGCGTCAAGAGCCAAGGCGCCTCGACCATCACCATGCAGGTCGCACGCAACGTTTATTTATCGACCGAGAAAACGTACACCCGCAAGATCTACGAAATCCTGCTCACTTTCAAGCTTGAGCACATGCTGTCCAAGGATCAGATTCTTGAGATCTACATGAATCAGATATTTCTGGGCAACCGGGCCTACGGCTTTGCTGCCGCCGCAGAGGCTTACTTTGACAAGCCCTTGAAAGACGTCACCGTGGCTGAAGCGGCCATGCTGGCAGGCTTGCCCAAAGCGCCCTCGGCCTACAACCCGATCATCAACCCCAAGCGCGCCCGCACTCGGCAACTGCACATCATTGACCGGATGCTTGAAAACGGGTTCATCACGGCCGCGCAGGCTGCCACAGCCAAAGCCGAACAACTGAAGGTAAAAACCAACTCAGACAACACCAAGGTTCACGCCGAATATGTGGCCGAGACGGTTCGGCAATTGATGTTTGCCCAGTATGGTGAAGAGACCTACACCCGGGGTCTGAATGTGACCACCACCTTGTATGCGGCCGACCAGAACGCCGCTTATCTGGCCCTGCGCCAAGGCATTATGGATTTCGAGCGTCGCCAAATCTACCGCGGTCCCGAAGAGTTTTTCACCCTGCCTGTGAAGGCGCAGGAGCTTGATGAGGCCATCAACGACGCCTTGGACGACCACCCAGACAATGGCGATTTGTTGGCCGTGATGGTGTTGGAAGCGGATGCCAAGAAGATCAAAGCCGTTCGTCAAAATGGCGACACGATAGAAATCACGGGCGAAGGACTTAAGCCTGCTCAGTCGGGACTGGCTGACAAGGCGGCGCCCACGATAAAAATAGTCCGCGGTGCCGTTATCAGGGTCACAAAAACAAGCAAGGGCACTTGGGAAGTAACGCAGCTCCCCGAGGTTGAAGGTGCTTTTGTGGCTATTGACCCCCGTGATGGGTCCATCAAAGCCTTGGTTGGCGGGTTTGACTTCGAAAAGAACAAGTTCAACCATGTCACCCAAGCCTGGCGCCAGCCTGGCTCCAGTTTCAAACCGTTTATTTACTCGGCTGCCCTGGAAAAAGGGTTTACACCCGCCACTGTGATCAACGACTCGCCCTTGTTTTTTGATGCGGGCGTGACGGGAAGCCAACCGTGGGAGCCCAAAAATTACGATGGCAAGTTTGAAGGCCCCATGACTATGCGCCGGGGTTTGGCTAAATCCAAAAACATGATTTCCATCCGGATTTTGCAGGCGATTGGCGCCCCCTATGCCCAGGAATGGATCACGCGCTTTGGCTTTGATGAAGACAAGCACCCCGCCTATTTAACGATGGCATTGGGCGCTGGCTCAGTCACGCCCATGCAAATGGTGTCGGCGTATTCGGTGTTTGCCAACGGCGGCTACCGTGTCAACCCTTGGCTTATTTCAAAAGTGGCGGAGCAAAAGGGCAAAGTGCTGGTTGAAACCCGTCCGCCCGTGCTTGATGAATCGGCACGCGCGATTGATGCCCGCAACGCCTTCATGATGGGGAGTTTGCTCCAGGAAGTTACTCGCAGCGGCACGGCAGCCTCCGCACAGGCCACCTTAAAGCGGCCTGATTTGTACGGAAAAACAGGTACGACCAACGACTCTATGGACGCCTGGTTTGCCGGCTTTCAGCCCTCATTGGCTGCAGTGACCTGGATTGGCTACGACTCGCCCCGCAAATTGGGTGACCGGGAAACAGGCGGTGGCTTGAGCTTGCCGGTCTGGATCAAATTCATGGAGAAGGCCCTGAGAAATGTCCCGGTCATGGAACCCAGCGCGCCAGAAGGTTTGACCAACACAGGCGGCGAGTGGTTTTACAACGAGTATGCGAATGCGGCGGGCATCAGCAGCGTGGGACTTGATCGCCCGTTGGGGGGCCCTCAGGGCGCCGAGGTTCAGGTCTTACCTGCCGCCGATGAGAAGAAGAAGATTTTGGATTTATTCAAGAACTAAGCCATGCACGCGGCCTAGGCCGCGAACACCAAGGGACAACCGGCCTGCTCACTGGCGTAGCGAGTTAAACATGCAAAAAACTCCCCTTGGCCCTTGGTGTCCGTCCAAGAGCAGCTATCAAATTTATAGTGATAGCCGCCTGACTTTGCCGCCAACCATATTTCATGCAGGGGTTTTTGCAGGTTGATGACGATTTGGCTTTTATTTGGAAATACCAAAGTCACCATCCCGCCCGTGCGCTGGTTGTCAATATCAGCCAGGTTGTTATCGTTAATACGGTCGCAATTGGCCTCGACTGCTTTAAGCAATATTTCGGCTTCGGTCATGAATTCAGGGTCGGTCATTACAATTTCACGATGTTAAGTATCCTTAGAATTCTAGTCACTCCCTTTGTCCTTGGCATAAGTACGGCAGGACTCATGGGCTGCGGTCAGCCTGGCGCCCTGTATTTGCCCAAAGAGCCCAGTGCGGCCAACCGCGCCACT
This sequence comes from uncultured beta proteobacterium, assembly GCA_903840825.1. Classification (GTDB taxonomy): domain Bacteria; phylum Pseudomonadota; class Gammaproteobacteria; order Burkholderiales; family Burkholderiaceae_C; genus Rhodoferax. The sequence continues at coordinate 2,325 of CAIMHL010000135.1, read as the reverse complement.
TTGCCAGAAACGCTGCTGCGATCCTTCAAGACCCCTGCAACACAGCCTGCCCTGAACGCTGCCCCTACCCTTCCTGCCTCATCGCCTGTTACCCCATGAACTCAACTAATCTTCCCGGTCAACCCCAGCTTGCTTACCGGGGCAATGCTCTTTTTTGTGAGGAACTGTGCCTGAGTGACTTGGCCAAAGAACACGGCACCCCGCTTTTTGTTTACTCCAAGGGGTCCATGCTTTCGGCATTGGCCGCCTATCAACGCGGTTTTGCAGGCAGAAAAGTTCAGATTTGTTACGCCATGAAGGCCAACCCAGCCTTGGGCGTTATCCAGGTTTTTGCTGAGGCCGGTTGCGGCTTTGACGTCGTCTCGGGCGGCGACATGGACCGCGTGCTGGCGGCGGGCGGTCAAGCCAGCAAAATCATCTTCTCAGGCGTGGGGAAAACACGCAGCGAGATGCAGCGCGCTTTGCAAGCCGGCATTGGCTGCTTTAACGTTGAAAGCGAGGCCGAACTGGAGGTCTTGAGCGACGTCGCCCTGGGCTTGGGCTTGGTTGCACCGGTGAGCATTCGAGTCAATCCCAACGTAGACCCTAAAACGCACCCCTATATTTCCACAGGCCTCAAAGGCAGTAAATTTGGCGTAGCGCATGACCGCGTGTTGCAGACCTACCAGCGTGCCGCCATTCTGGCAGGCATCAAGGTGGTGGGAATTGACTGCCATATTGGCTCCCAAATCACTGAAATCGCCCCTTACTTGGACGCTGTTGACCGCATGCTGGACTTGGTGGAAGCCATTGAAGCTGCGGGCATTCCTTTGCAGCACATAGATTTTGGTGGCGGTCTGGGTATCAACTACAACGGCGATACGCCCCCTTCAGCAGATGAACTGTGGCAAAAAATGCTGGCCAAACTCGATGCCCGTGGCTTTGGCACGCGCCAACTCATGATTGAGCCTGGGCGCTCTCTAGTGGGCAATGCAGGGGTTTGCTTAAGCGAGGTGCTGTACCTGAAGCCGGGCGAGCAAAAAAACTTTTGCATCATTGACGCCGCCATGAACGACCTGCCACGCCCGGCGATGTACCAGGCCTACCACCAGATCGTGCCGCTCGTTAGCAGCGAAGAAGCGCAGCAAACCTGGGATGTAGTCGGTCCGGTGTGTGAAAGTGGCGACTGGATTGGGCACGACCGCGCCTTGGCTGTCAAAGCGGGCGACCTGTTGGCGGTGCTGTCTGCCGGCGCCTACTGCATGAGCATGGCCAGCAACTACAACTCGCGCGGACGCGCGCCTGAGCTGCTCGTTGATGGAAACCAATATCATGTCATTCGCACCCGGGAAACGATGGCTGACCAGATGCGCAATGAAATCTTGGTAGGCAGTACCCCACTTTAAATGCCATCGCTGCGGCTGAAAACAGGCTGGTAATTTTTTTCAGAGGATGACGACGTTGACTTCTTCTTTGCTTAGTTCATTTGCACCCAAAAGCAAGCTTCGCGCCTCCATTAATCTAGGCAACCCGATTCTTGCCAACTTGGACCCCCTCACCGGCCAACCCGTAGGCATCTCGATCGACCTCGCACGCACTTTTGCCGAACGCCTGGGCGTCGATGTGGAACTGGTGGTGTTTGACACCGCCAGCAAGTCGGTTGAGGCGCTGAGGACCGAGGCTGCCGACATTGGTTTCTTTGCTGTTGATCCGCTGCGTGGCCAAGAAATTTCGTTCACACAGCCTTATGTGCTGATTGAAGGCAGCTATCTGGTGCGGGAAGACTCACCGATTCAGCAGAACGAAGAAGTAGACCGGGCAGGCATCCGGGTGACGGTCGGCAAAGGCAGTGCCTACGATCTGCACCTGAGCCGCGAGTTAAAACACGCCCAGATTGAACGCGCTGGCAGTTCCCAACTGGTGGTCGACACCTTCATGGTGCAACACCATGAGGTGGCTGCTGGTGTCAAACAACAACTGGAAGCCGATGTCCGCCGCGTGCCAGGCCTGCGCTTGCTACCCGGGCGCTTTATGGTGATTGGTCAGGCAATGGGCACGCCCAAAAGCCGCGGCGAAGAAGCGGCCAGCTACTTGCAGGCTTTTGTGCTGGAGATGGGTTCAACGGGCTTTATTACCGCTGCTTTAAAAAGGCACGGTATTGTGCTGACGGCGGCTTGCGACCCATACCGGTAGTAGCCGATTTCTCACCGCCGTCCGCAAAAGGCCCATTTCCGGTCATTCACGCTGCACCAACGTAAGTCGGGGACGCAGCGTAAACGGTCAGTCAAAAAACCTGCCTTTCGGCAGTTCTGGGCTGCAAAGAGTCGGTCACGAGCGACCGGTTAG
>CAIMHL010000134.1 GCA_903840825.1 uncultured beta proteobacterium | reverse complement strand
CAGCCAGGTGTCTCAACAGCGTGGACTTGCCCGACCCGGAGGCGCCAATCAAGGCCACCATCTCGCCCGAGTGGATGTTGATCTCGATGTTCTGAAGTGCCTGACGGCCGCTGGAAAAAGTCTTGCTTAATTGACGGGTCCGGATGGCGAGCGGCTGAGTGTGACGCAAATTCATCTTTTGAATCTAGTCGGTCAATATGACGAAACCATGACTCTTGCGGGCAAGCCGTAGCAGCCCACGATGCTGTGCGGTGGATGAAATGCCCAACTCCAAGGTTGGCGTTTCGGTCACCCGAGTGTCACACAGGGTTTTTAAACTGTGTGCCTTTAACCAGGGACCAAAATGACGAGCCAATTATTTAACAACCGTCGTGAATTCATCATCAGAGCAGCCTCTGTATCAGCGGCTTTATCAGCCGGCTCGGTGCTCTCGGCCTGCGGTGGCGGCGACACGATGGTGCAATTCAATTACGGGGTCGCCAGCGGCGACCCTTTGGCAGACCGCGTGATGCTTTGGACGCATGCAAAATATGAAGGGCTGGTTGAGAATGTGCATCTTCTGTACCAAGTCGCCAGCGACGCGGCGTTCACCAATATCGTGAGCTCCGGGTCGGTCGTAGCGAGCGAGGCCACCGGCTACACGGCCAAGGCCGACGCTTTGGGCCTGGCCCCAGGGCTTGAATACTATTTCCGGTTTTCCTGCGGCCGATGGGTTTCCGCCGTAGGCCGCACCCGCACACTGCCAGCCAGCAACGTCAGCGAGGTTAAGTTCGCAGTTTTTTCGTGCTCCAACTACGCATTTGGTTTCTTCAATGTCTATGGCGAAGCCAGTAACTCAGACGCGCAATACGCCTTGCACCTGGGCGATTACATTTATGAGTACAAGGACGGAGAGTACCCAAGCACGCCAATCGCTGGGCGCAACCATGTTCCCAGCACAGAGATTTATTCCCTGGCTGACTACCGGGCACGGCATGCACAGTACAAATCTGATGTCAACCTCAAACGCCTGCACGGTCGCATGCCAGTCATCGCTGTTTGGGACGACCATGAAATCGCAAATGACACCTACCAGACAGGCGCGGAAAACCACACTGAAGGCGCAGAGGGTGCGTTTGTCAACCGCAAGGCTGCGGCCATACAGGCATACCATGAATGGCTGCCAATCCGTACCGGCACAGACCAATCTGTCATTTACCGCAGCTTCAACTTTGGCGCCCTGCTGTCTTTGCATATGCTCGACACGCGTTTGGTTGGGCGCGACAAGCAGTTGGCGCAGGCTGATTTATCCACAGCGTCCGGCCAGGCCACTTGGCAGTCGCCCGCCCGCCAGTTGCTAGGAACAACCCAGACATCGTGGCTGCAAAATGCCATGGCCGCCTCATCTGCCAAATGGCAAGTGTTGGGGCAGCAGGTTGTGATGGCCTCAACTTGGCTACCGGTCAGCGTACAACTGAAGTTCCAAGCTTATTTTGCAGCACCTAATGCCACCACAGTAACCGGCATCATCAACGAGGTGGCTGCTTACAAGGCCGCCTACAGCCTGAATGGCGCTAGTGCCTACATTACGGCTAGCAACCCGGCCATACCCTACAACCTGGATGCCTGGGATGGCTATTTGGCTGCGCGCGAGACAGTGTTGCAGTCCTTTGCCAGGGAGAACACTTTGTCTGTGGACTCGGAGTGCGACTTCAAATGGGAGATGCACTTGAAGTCAGACATT
>CAIMHL010000133.1 GCA_903840825.1 uncultured beta proteobacterium | reverse complement strand
ATTGACACCACGGACGGCATTGGCCGCCCCACGCCCGAGGGCGCGCACCGCGATGGTGTTGATATGGTGGCGGTGTTCATGGTGGCCCGCGCTGGCGTCAAAGGCGGTGAGACCCGGGTTTTTGAGGCCGACGGCCCCAATGGCCAACGCTTCACCCTGAGCGATCCTTGGTCGGTGTTGCTGCTCGATGATGCCCGCGTTATTCACGAGTCCACCCCCATACAACCTCTCACGCCAGATACGCAAGACGGGCACCGCGATACCTTGGTTATCACCTTACGCGCAGCGGCTTTTCAGGCAGACATGGTCTGAGTTGATGGAGGTCAAGGTTTTTGGGGCGGGCAGGGCAGACACTGGGGTTTTAGTAGTGGAGATTTCACCATGTTCAAACACATTCTTGTACCGGTTGATGGCTCGTCAACTTCGCAACTGGCGGTTGAAAAAGCCATTGGCCTGGCGCAAAAATTTGACAGCCGCATCAGCGCTATTTTTGTCATCGACCCCTATCCGTTCACTGGCGTTGGTACCGACTTTGCCTATGGCCAGGCCGAGTATTTAAGCGCCGCCACGGCCGAGGCCAACGCAGCCATCAAGACCGCCAAAGCCCAGTTTGAGGCCGCCGGTGTAGCCGTGGACACTGAAGTGGTGGAGGCCCACGCCGCCTGGCGCGGGGTGGTGCAAGCCGCTGAGTCCCGGCACGCCGACCTGATCGTCATGGGCTCTCATGGCCGCAGTGGGCTAGAAAAACTGGTGCTGGGCAGCGTCACCCAAGCCGTGCTGTCCCACACCAAATGCCCGGTTTTGGTGGTGCGGGACTAAAAGCCTCAGGCCTTGACTGGTAAAAACCGCTCCACCAGCAAAGCCCAATAGGCCGCACCAATAGCGACGTTGTCGTCGTTGAAGTCGTAGCTGGGGTTGTGCACCATGCAGGCGCCGTGGCCCCCGCTGGCTGCGTCACCGTTGCCGATTAACAAATAGCTGCCGGGCACGGCGTCAAGCATGAAGGCAAAGTCTTCACTGCCCGTGAGCGCCGGGCCTTGGCGCACCTCGCGGTCCAAAGAACGTACGCTGAGTTTGAGGTTGGCCGTTTGCGGGATGACGTTGTTGGCCACCCCCGCGTTGAACGCGCCCACGGTGATGATGGTCCTGTGCTCACCCAAGACCCGTACAAGATCAGGTGCGTTCGAAAATAGCCGCGATACCCTGACCGCCACCAATGCACATGGTGACCAGTGCATAGCGCCCGCCGATGCGTTCCAACTCGTAAAGCGCCTTGACGGTGATGAGTGCACCTGTGGCACCGATGGGGTGGCCCAGTGAAATGCCGGAGCCGTTGGGGTTGACTTTGGCGGGGTCAAGGCCTAGGTCACGCGTGACCGCACAAGCTTGGGCGGCAAAGGCTTCGTTGGCCTCAATCACATCGAGGTCTTGAACCGTTAGGCCCGCTTTTTTCAGCGCCAGTTGCGTGGCGGGTACCGGGCCAATGCCCATGTATTTGGGATCGACACCCGCGTGGGCGTAAGCCACCAAACGCGCCATGGGCTTGAGCCCACGCGCTTTGGCCGTACCCGCTTCCATCAACACCACGGCCGCTGCGGCGTCGTTGATGCCTGAGGCATTGCCTGCTGTGACGGTGCCGTTTTCTTTGAGGAATGCGGGCCTCAGTTTGGCCATGTCGGCCATAGAGCAGTTGGGGCGGAAGTGCTCATCGGTGACGTAGGCGACATCGCCTTTTTTGCTCTTGAGCATGACGGGCATGATCTGGCTGGTGAAGTAACCGGCTTCTGTGGCGCGCTGGGCGCGGTTGTGGCTTTCTACGGCAATGGCGTCTTGCTCTTCGCGGGTAATGCCCCATTTGGCAGCGATGTTTTCAGCCGTCACGCCCATGTGAATAGCGTGGAACGGGTCATGCAGCGCACCTACCACCATGTCGACCATCTTGGTGTCACCCATGCGGGCACCCCAACGGGCCGACAAACTGGCATAAGGGCCTCGGCTCATGTTTTCAGCGCCGCCGCCAATGGCAATGTCGGTGTCACCTAACAAAATGCTCTGGCTGGCAGAAATAATGGCTTGCAAGCCGGAGCCGCACAAGCGGTTGACGTTGTAGGCAGGGGTTCCTTCAGCGCAACCGCCGTTGATGGCCGCTACGCGAGACAGGTACATGTCTTTGGGCTCGGTGTTGACCACATGGCCAAACACCACAT
>CAIMHL010000132.1 GCA_903840825.1 uncultured beta proteobacterium | reverse complement strand
GGCATACGAGATCAACCACAGTGACTGGAGTTCAGACGTGTGCTCTTCCGATCTGCCATGATGTTCCAGAGCTTTGCGCTTTTTCCGCACCTCAGTGCCCTAGATAACGTAGCCTTCAGTTTGAAGATGAAGGGCGTCTCCAAGGTTCAGCGGCAAGCCCAGGCTGGGGCACTGCTTGAGCGGGTTGCCATGGGCGCTTTGGCCGAGCGTAAACCAGGCGAGTTGTCGGGCGGGCAACAACAGCGCGTGGCGCTGGCACGAGCGCTGATTACCGAGCCAAAGGTGTTGCTGCTCGATGAGCCACTGTCTGCGTTGGATCCTTTTTTACGCATACAAATGCGGGCCGAACTGAGGCGTTGGCAAAAAGAACTGGGCCTGACTTTTATCCATGTGACCCACTCGCAGGAAGAGGCGATGGCCCTGGCCGACCTGATGGTGGTGATGAACCAGGGTCGAATCGAGCAAACCGGCACGCCGCACGAGATTTACAACCGGCCAAAAAGCGAATTTACTGCGCGCTTCATGGGTGGCCACAATGTGATTGACACGCCCGCTGGCAAGATTGGCGTGCGCAACGACCATATCCGCATACAAGCCATCAACCAGGGTGACATAGAGCCCGAACATTTGGCAGCGGTTGTTAGCGACATTGAATACCAAGGCAGCTATGTTTTGCTTGGCCTGCGCCGCCCAGGCAGTGCACCAACCAGCAGCGCTGATGCTGACTGGTCGGTGATGTTGCCAGAGGATGTTTATTTAGCCCGCCCCTTCGCGCTCGGCGAAGGCGTTAGCTTGTCGTGGCTGCCGCACCAGGCGCATGCCCTGTCTCCCAAATCCAGTTCCACCGCCAGTCCCGTCTTCAAATGAAGACTTTTAACCTTCCAGGAGTTTTAACCATGTCTGACCAATCCGTTGATTCTGTCGTGAGCGCTGCCGCCATACCAAGGCGCACCCTACTCAAGGGAACCGCCGGCATTCTTGCCACCGGCATCTTCCCGGCCGTTCATTCGGCTGACCCTATCGTGTTGCGTTATCTGGGAACGGCTGTGAACCAGGACAAAGCAATCGGTGAAAAATTCAAAGCCGACACCGGTATCACCATTCAGTATGTGGCGGTAACCACCGATGACGTGACCAAGCGGGCGGTCACCGCGCCCAACAGCTTTGACCTGATCGACACCGAGTATTTTTCGCTGAAAAAAATCGTGCCCACGGGCAACCTCAAGGGCATAGACACCAAGCGGATTAAAAACGCCGACAAAATAACCTCGGTTTTCACAACCGGCAAAGTGGGCTCTAAAACCATTGGCGACCAGGGTACAGCGCCGAAAAAAGTGATTTTTCTGGAGAGCGAGAAGTCCAAAGTTTTCTCCAAAACCCCGACCCAGTTCATGTCCTTGATCCCCACCGTTTACAACGCTGACACGCTGGGCATACGCCCTGACCTGATCAAGCGGCCCATCACTTCTTGGGCTGAGCTGCTGAACAAGGAGTTCAAGGGCAAGGCATCGATTTTGAACATTCCCTCGATAGGCATCATGGACGCGGCGATGGTGGTTGAAGCCATGGGCATTTACAAGTACCCGGACAAAGGCAATATGACCAAAAAGGAGATTGATCTGACCATCAAGACCTTGATCGAAGCCAAGAAAGCCGGTCAGTTCCGCAGTTTATGGAAAGACTTTAACGAGTCTGTCAACCTGATGGCCTCGGGCGAGGTGGTTATTCAGTCGATGTGGTCACCAGCCGTGACAGCGGTTCGCTCCAAGGGCATTGACTGCGTGTTTCAGCCGCTCAAAGAGGGCTATCGCTCCTGGGCCGCCGGTTTTGGCGTACCCGCCACCCTGACTGGCAAAAAGCTGGACGGCGCTTATGAGTTCATCAACTGGTTCCTCGACGGCTGGGCTGGTGCTTACCTGAACCGCCAAGGCTATTACAGCGCCGTGCTGGAAACCGCCAAAACCAAAATGGAAGCCTACGAGTGGGCCTATTGGATGGAGGGCAAGCCGGCCACCCAAGATATCAAGAGCCCACAAGGCGATCTGTTGGCCAAAACCGGTGCTGTGCGAGACGGCGGCAGTTACGAGGACCGCATGGGCAGTGTTGCCTGCTGGAATGCGGTGATGGACGAGAACATTTACATGGTTAAAAAATGGAATGAATTCGTAGCGGCCTGACAGCACGCGCTGCCCATGGCGAACACGGTTGTTGTGCCAAGGCCTGCCGCAGCAGCGGCAGCGCCCGGGCGCGCCCTGCCTGCATGGTTGCAGGCAGCGCCGCTGGCAGCGGTGTTTGTGTTGTTTTTCCTGATCCCGTTGGCCTTGATCGTGATGGTCAGCTTTTGGGATTTCAACGAGTACGAGCTGTTGCCGGGCTTCACTTTCAAAAACTACCTGTCAATTTTTGAAGGTTGCAGCAGCAATGCCGATGATTGGTGTGTCACGTTCAAAACTTATTTCTCGACTTTCAAGTTTTGTTTGCTGGTCTGGATCATCACCCTGCTGATTGGTTTTGCCGTGTCCTATTTCATGGCTTTTCATGTCCGCTCCAGCACCATGCAAACCCTGTTGTTTGTGGTGTGCACCATTCCTTTTTGGACTTCCAATGTGATCCGCATGATCTCTTGGGTGCCTCTGCTGGGCCGCAATGGCTTGGTGAACCAGAGCCTGCAGAGCGCTGGCTTGATTGAGGAGCCGCTGGAGTGGCTCTTGTTTTCAGACTTTTCGGTGGTGCTGGCCTTTGTGCATCTGTACACCATGTTCATGATCGTGCCCATCTTCAATTCCATGATGCGCATTGACCGCAGCCTGATTGAGGCTGCCAGCGACTGTGGCGCCACGGCCTGGCAAACCCTGTGGAATGTCGTGCTTCCCCTGTCGCGCACCGGCATCATCATTGGCTCGATCTTTGTCATCACGATAGTGATGGGCGACTTTGTCACCATTGGTGTCATGGGTGGCCAGCAAATAGCCTCGGTGGGCAAGATCATCCAAGTGCAGACCTCTTACCTGCAATTTCCCTTGGCCGCTGCCAACGCTGTGCTGTTGTTGTCCATCGTGCTGATGATCATCTGGGGCCTTACCCGTTTGGTCGATATTCGCAAGGAGCTTTAAGTGACAAACAGCCAACGCGCTGCGGGGTTTTGGCCACTGGCTATTTTCTTTGCCCTGTTCGTGCTGTTCATGTACGGGCCTATGTTGGTGATTGTTGTGCTGAGTTTTCAGGGGCCAGAGGGTGGCTTGACCTTTCCGCTGCGCGGACTGTAG
>CAIMHL010000131.1 GCA_903840825.1 uncultured beta proteobacterium | reverse complement strand
GGGCCGACCTTGACGCGCACGCTGCCCTTGAAGTGCGTGTCATCAATGACTTCGGTGATTTGCGCCCCAGGCATGCAGGTGGCGAGTTCATTCATATTGGACAAAATCGCCCAGCTGGCCTCCAGCCCGGCGCTGACCGGGTATTTTTTATCAAGAACGACTTCCATAACGGATTCCTAAAAAACAAGAGGGCGGGCCGTGCCCAAGCACGCCCGCCCCAAACCATTAAAAATCAGCTGGTGAGACCGACGGCTTTAAGCTGCTGCCACACGCGGTACGACGTGTGGGGCATGTTGAAGTGGGTCACACCCAGGTGGGCAAACGCATCCACCATGGCGCTGGTAAAGGTAGGAATGCTGCCAACGTGCGGCGACTCGGCAACCCCTTTGGCGCCCAAGGGGTGGTGGGGTGATGGGGTGACGGTGAAGTCAGTTTCCCACTTCGGTGTTTCCACAGCGGTGGGCACGAAGTAATCCATCAAGGTATTTCCCTGGATGTTGCCTTGCTTGTCAAAGGACAAGAGCTGCCCCATAGCCACCGCAAAACCTTCAGTTAATCCACCATGAATCTGGCCTTCAATGATCATCGGGTTGATACGGGTGCCGCAGTCGTCCAGCGCATAGAAGCGGCGAATCTTGGTCTCGCCCGTGCCCTTGTCGATATCCACCACGCACAGGTAGGCACCAAAGGGAAAGGTGAAATTGGGTGGGTCGTAGTAGTGCACGGCCTCCAGGCCAGGCTCCAGCCCTTCAGGCGGCTGGTTGTAGGCAGCCCAAGCGATGTCTTTCATGGTCTTGAATTTGTCGTCGTTGCCGCGCAGTTTGAAGCGGTCAATTTCCCATTCAAGATCAGCCTCGGACACTTCCAGCAAGTGGGCTGCAATCTTCTTGGCTTTGGCGTGAATTTTGCGCGCCGCCATGGCAATAGCCGCACCGGCCACCGGGGTGGAGCGAGAGCCGTAGGTGCCCAAGCCATACGGTGCGGTGTGTGTGTCGCCCTCTTCAATTTGAATCACTTCGGAAGAGATGCCCAGCTCGGTGGCGATGATCTGCGCGTAGGTGGTCTGGTGGCCTTGCCCTTGCGAGATGGTGCCCATGCGGGCAATGGCGCTCCCCGTTGGGTGCACGCGAATCTCGCAGGAGTCGAACATGCCGACGCCCAAAATATCGCAAATTTTGCTGGGGCCGGCACCGACCACCTCGGTGAAGGTCACCAAGCCAATGCCCATCAAGGTAGGGCAGTCCGGGTCAGCGCGCTTGATGGCTTGTTCAGCGCGCAGGCCTTTGTAGTCCACCGCGTTGAGCACCTTGTCCATGGCGGTTTGGTAGTCGCCAGAGTCGTACTCAAAACCAAAGGCCGAGGTGTAGGGGAACTGCTCGCGCTTGATGAAGTTTTTGGCGCGAATTTCGGCTTTGTCCATGCCCAGCTTTTGGGCCAGCACGTCCACCATGCGCTCCACCAAATACACCGCCTCAGTAACGCGGAAGGAGCAGCGGTAGGCGACGCCGCCTGGGGCCTTGTTGGTGTAAACACCATCCACACGGCAGTAGGCGGTCGGGATGTCGTAACTGCCCGACACGATATGGAACATACCAGCGGGGAACTTGGTAGGGTCGGCGCAGGCGTCAAACGCACCGTGGTCGGCAATGACATTGGTGCGCAGAGCCAGAATTTTCCCGTCAGCCGTGGCCGCCAGTTCACCGGTCATGTGGTAGTCACGGGCAAAAGCGGTGCTGGATAAATTCTCAATGCGGTCTTCAATCCACTTCACCGGTTTACCCAACACAATGGACGACACGATGGCGCACACATAGCCGGGGTAAATGCCGACCTTGTTTCCAAAGCCGCCGCCAATATCGGGCGAGATGATGCGTACTGTGGATTCTGGAATGCCTGAGAGCATCGAGACCACGGTGCGTACGACGTGAGGCGCTTGGCTGGTGATGTAGGTGGTCAGTTCACCGCGGATGGGATCGAACGCGGCCACACAGCCACAGGTCTCCAGGGGGCAAGGGTGCACGCGCGGGTAGTGCATGTCTTGCTTGACGGTGACGGGCGCGCTGGCAAAGGCGGCGTCGGTGGTTTCTTTGTTGCCGGCATCCCAAGTAAAGATATGGTTGTGGTGGTAGCGCTTGCCGTGGGCGCCTTCGGTCTTGCCGACCAGGTCTTCACGAATGACGGGTGCGCCTTCTTTCAGGGCTTCAAATGGGTCAATTACCACCGGGAGTTCTTCGTACTCAACTTCAACAGCT
>CAIMHL010000130.1 GCA_903840825.1 uncultured beta proteobacterium | reverse complement strand
CACAGGCATCTAAATGGCCATGAAGTTGACCCATAACCGCGCCGTTCTGCTGATGGTCGCTGTCACGCTGATGTGGTCCATCGCTGGGGTCGTGACACGACACCTGGACAGTGCCCGCAGTTTTGAGGTGACTTTTTGGCGCAGTTTTTTCACCGTGTTGTCGCTCTTGGTTATCTTGCCTGTTTTTCAAGGCAAAGACGTTTTCCGTCGCATGCTCAGCGGCGGATCCGCCTTATGGATTTCCGGCCTTTGCTGGTGTGGCATGTTCACCTTCTTCATGGTGGCTATTACTCTGACCAGCGTGGCCAACGTATTGGTCACGATGTCCATCGGCCCCTTGCTGACCGCTTTGTCGGCACGTCTGTTTATAGGTCACAAAATTCCTCAGCGAACCTGGTTTGCCATAGTGCTGGCAGGTGTTGGCATTGCATATATGTACGGCAGCCAAATGGGGGAGGGCGTTAGCCTCACAGGTACCTTGGTTGCTTTGTGTGTGCCTATTTCTGGGGCAGCCAATTGGACCGTGACCCAACACTCCCATGCCAAAGGGCATGATGTTGATCTGATTCCCGCGGTGTTGATAGGCGCTATTTTTTCTTGCCTGTTGACCTTGCCGCTGGCTTTGCCTTTTCAGGCGTCTGTGCGCGATCTGGGTTTGCTGGCGGGTCTCGGTCTGGTTCAACTGGCCATACCTTCAACCTTGGCCGTGCTGTGCACCCGAGTCCTCAAAGCGCCTGAGGTGTCGCTACTAGGCTTGCTGGAGGTGATATTTGGAATTTTGCTGGCTTGGGTGGGTGCCAATGAAGTACCGGGGCCCAATGTGCTGACCGGCGGACTCTTGGTGATCGGCGCCTTGGCGATCAATGAATTAATTGGATGGAGAACCCGAGCATGAATGACGCAATAAACCCATCAACTTCTGCTTGTTTTGAAGTTTTGACCAAAGTGAGTGGGCAAGTCGGTTTCATCACTTTAAATCGGCCAAAAGCACTCAATGCGCTTTCGCTTGAAATGATTCGTGCCCTGAGCGAGTGCCTGACAAGCTGGTTAGATAACCCCGAAGTCAAGGCCGTCGCCTTGCGCGGCACCAACAAAACAGGGCCATTTGGTGCCTTGTGTGCGGGTGGCGATATTCGATTTTTTCATCAGGCAGCTTTGGCTGGCGATCAGCAACTTGAGGATTTCTTCACAGAAGAATACGCACTTAACCATTTGATTCACCGTTTCCCAAAACCTTTCATCACCTTTATGGACGGTATTGTCATGGGCGGTGGCATGGGTTTATGCGGTCACGGCGCAGAGAACAACCCTGAAGGACTAAGTAGAAAAATTCGTTTAGTGACTGAGCGCACCAAGATGGCGATGCCTGAGACCCAGATTGGTTTATTTCCTGATGTCGGCGGCGGTTATTTTTTAAGCCGTTGCCCCGGCCATGTGGGCGAATGGCTGGCGCTGACCGGTGAGCTTTTGGGTGCTGCGGACGCCTTGGCCTTTGGCTTGGGCGATGCTGTTGTAGGCATTGATCATTTGCAGTCCGCATGGGATGGTTTGGCGGAACTCGACTTGAGCAATACACAAACTATTGAT
>CAIMHL010000129.1 GCA_903840825.1 uncultured beta proteobacterium | reverse complement strand
GCGTGCGCGATTTGCTCAGCGAACGCTGGGCCGAGACGCCTTCTCTGGTGCAAGACCTGCGTGAATGGCTGTGGACTGAGGGCCTGTTCCAAAGCAAACTGGCCGCGGGCAAAGATGAAAACAACGCCGATGTGGCCAAGTTTCGCGATTACTTTGACTACGACGAGCCCATTGGCCGGGTGCCCTCGCACCGCGCTTTGGCGGTGTTTCGCGGGCGTGGGCTGGAGATTTTGGACGCCAAACTGGTGCTTCCTGAGCCTAATATGCCTGCAGCACCCGCTAGCATTACTACAGCAGCTACTAAAACAAGAGCGGCGCCCGTGGTTTCCTTGGCCGAAGGCCGCATCGCCTTGCGCCTGGGCTGGAGCCACAAGAGCCGTGCCGCTGATGATTTGATCCGCAAATGCGTGGCTTGGACCTGGCGCGTGAAACTGAGCCTCTCCACCGAGCGCGACCTCTTCACTCGCCTACGTGAAGAGGCCGAAAAAGTCGCCATCAAGGTGTTTGCCGACAACCTGCGCGACCTGTTGCTGGCCGCTCCCGCTGGCCCGCGCGTGGTGCTGGGGCTTGACCCCGGCATTCGCACCGGTGTCAAAGTAGCGGTGGTCGACACCACGGGCAAGCTGGTGGAAACCAGCACCGTGTTCCCCCACGAGCCGCGCAAAGACTGGGAAGGCTCGCTGAACATTTTGGGCAAGTTGTGCGAAAAGCACGGCGTCAACCTGATTGCCATCGGCAACGGCACCGCCAGCCGCGAGACCGACAAACTGGCCGCTGACCTCATCAAACTGCTGGGCAAACAGTCTGACCGCTTGATTGAAAAAGTGGTGGTCAGCGAAGCCGGTGCCTCAGTGTATTCGGCCAGCGAGTTTGCCTCGCAAGAAATGCCCGATGTGGATGTGAGCTTGCGCGGCGCCGCCAGCATTGCCCGTCGCCTGCAAGACCCGTTGGCTGAGTTGGTCAAGATTGACCCTAAATCTATTGGCGTGGGCCAGTACCAGCACGACGTGAACCAAAGCGAGCTGGCCAAAATGCTGGAAACAGTGGTCGAAGACTGCGTTAACTCCGTAGGCGTGGACTTGAACACCGCCAGCGTGCCGCTGCTCTCGCGTGTCTCGGGTTTGAGCCCCAGCGTGGCCAAGGCGGTGGTGCGTTGGCGTGAGGCCAACGGCGCGTTTAACAACCGCCAGCAGCTTATGCAAGTGACTGGCTTGGGCGCTAAAACCTTTGAGCAAAGCGCCGGGTTTTTGCGCATCCGGGGTGGCGACAACCCGCTGGACATGACCGGCGTTCACCCGGAAACCTACCCCGTGGTGGAAAAAATCATGACCCACACTGCCAAGCCGGTGGCCGAGTTGATGGGCCGCGCTGACGTGCTCAAAGTCTTGAAACCTGAGCTGTTTGCCAACGAGAAGTTTGGCGTTATCACGGTAAAAGACATCCTGGGCGAGCTGGAGAAACCAGGTCGCGATCCGCGCCCTGACTTCAAAGTGGCCCGCTTCAACGACGGCGTGGATGACATCAAAGACCTGAAAGAGGGCATGATTTTGGAAGGCACCGTGAGCAATGTGGCCGCTTTTGGCGCGTTTGTGGATTTGGGCGTTCACCAGGACGGCTTGGTTCACGTTAGCCAGTTGGCACACAAGTTTGTCACCGACGCGCGTGAAATCGTCAAAACCGGCGACATCGTCAAAGTGCAGGTGGTGGAAGTGGATGTGGCCCGCAAGCGCATTGCCCTCACCATGAAGCTAGGCGCTGCCCCCGCACGGCGCGACGGCCCTGGCGACAACCGTTTTCAAAGCGCCACCAGCAACAGCAACAACAACCAGCGCGGCCGCCCAGGCGGGCAAGGCGCTTACCAGCCCAACAACGCCCCCCAGTCCAGCGCCATGGCCTCGGCGTTTGCCAAGCTTAAGGGCTAGTTTGTTGCCATGACATCGGGCCAGCGCTTGCAAGTTAGCATGGTCTGATGTCCACCTCTTTGCCACCCAACACCTCACAAGCCCGGCTGTTATTTCCGGGCTTGCTCGGGTTGGTTCTGGGCACTGCGGTTCAGTTGCAACAGCGCGAGCTTTTCGCGCTCTCGATGTATCTTTATTCAGGGCTTTTGGCCCTGTTTTTTTTAGCGCCACTCATCTATAAAAAACTAGCCATTCGCTGGCGCATGGGCTGGGTGCTGGTGGCTTTGGCGGTGTTGTCATTTAGCGCCACTGGCATTCGCGCCACGGTGTTTCTCAATCAGTCACTTGCCCCCACTCTTGAGGGGCAAGACGTCACGGTGGTGGGCGTGGTCTCGGCCATGCCGCAGCGCAACGAAGCGGGCCTTCGTTTCCGTTTCGAGGTCGAGTCAGCTCAAACCCGTGGCCTGACGGTCAAGTTGCCGCCCAGCCTGCATCTGGGTTGGTATTCAGGGGTTTTTGGAGGCGCCAACACGGACATGCCCGCCGAATTACAGCGCCAACCCGGAGTGATAGAAGCTGGTGAGCGCTGGCAACTGACCGTTCGGCTCAAAGCCCCCCACGGAAGTAGCAACCCGTTTGGGTTTGACTATGAATTGTGGTTGTGGGAGCAGGGCTTGCAAGCCACGGGCTATGTGCGTGTCGGTCCTAAGGACCCAGCTCCTGTCCGACTTGCTCAAACTGGCAAGCACCCCGTGGAATGGGCGCGCCAAAAAGTGCGCGATCGCATCTTTGCCCAAGTGGCTGACCGCCAACAAGCCGGACAGATCGCCGCTTTGGTGGTGGGCGACCAAAACGCGATTGACCGCTCCGACTGGGATGTGTTCAGGGCCACCGGCGTGGCGCACTTGATGTCGATCTCGGGCCTGCACGTCACCATGTTTGCTTGGCTGGCTGCGCTGGTGGTGGGTTGGCTGTGGCGGCGCTCAGGGGCCTTGTGCCTGTGGGTGCCCGCGCCGAATGCAGCTTTGGTGTGCGGTGTTTTACTGGCTGCGGCCTATGCGGCTTTTAGTGGCGGCGGTCTGCCTTCGCAGCGCACGGTGCTGATGCTGGCTACTGTGGGGTTGCTGCGCTTGTCGGGCAAGCAATGGCCTTGGCCGTTGGTGTGGCTGATCGCCTGCGCGGCGGTGGTGGTGGTGGACCCCTGGGCCTTGCTTCAAGCCGGTTTTTGGCTGAGCTTTGTCGCGGTGGGGGTTCTATTTGCTACTGATTCAGGAGCTACTTCACCACATAAACAGGGCTTTATAGGTCATATTTCATCTGTTTTTCGTGAGCAATGGGTGATTACGCTGGCCCTCACGCCACTGACCCTGCTGCTTTTTGGTCAGGTGTCCATCGTGGGGCTAGCTGCCAATGCGCTTGCAATTCCCTGGGTCACGTTGTTGGTCACGCCTTTAGCGATGGCTGGCGTTTTGTTTCCCCTGTTATGGGACCTGGCAGCCTTGGCAATTGCCGCATTGGCTTTGTATTTAAAAATTTTGGCGAGTGTGCCCTTTGCCTCGGTCACGGTGGCTCAAGCGCCTTTGTGGGCCGGTGTGGCAGGCGTCATGGGCGGTTTGGTGTTGGCCATGCCTTTGCCTTGGCGACTTCGTTTGCTAGGTCTGCCGCTGGTATTGCCCGTGCTGCTTTGGCAAGCGCCGCGTCCTGCTGAAGGTCAGTTTGAATTGTTGGCAGCCGACATCGGGCAGGGCAATGCCCTTGTCGTGCGCACGGCAAATCACGCCTTGGTTTACGACGCTGGCCCTCGTTTTAGCCGTGACAGCGATGCCGGCCACCGCGTGCTGGTGCCCTTGCTGCGTGCGCTGGATTTATCGGTAGACCGACTGGTGATCAGCCACCGGGACAGCGACCATATTGGCGGTGCCGCGGCCGTACTTACGCACCAGCCCCAAGCCGACCTGATGAGCTCGGTGGAAGCCGATAACGCGATTCAGGCGGTACGCCAGGCGACCCGTTGCGTGGCCGGGCAGCACTGGCGCTGGGATGGTGTGGACTTTGACATGCTGCACCCCAGTGCTCAGGAGTATGAAGTGAGCAATAAGAGCAACGCCATGAGTTGCGTCTTGCGTATCTCCAATGGTGTTCACACGGCCTTGCTGGCTGGAGATATTGAGCAAGCGCAGGAATTGCGGCTGGTGGCCGGGGAGGGTGTGCGCCTGCGCGCCGATGTGTTGCTAGTGCCACACCACGGGAGTAAAACCTCGAGCAGCGCGGTATTTTTGGACGCCGTCAAGCCCAGCATTGCCCTTGTACAGTCGGGCTACCGCAACCGTTATGGTCATCCAACTGAGCCCGTTTTGGTGCGTTATGCTGAGCGACAGATTGCGGTGTTTGATTCGCCTCATTGTGGTGCGGCTACTTGGCAATCTGCGAAACCCAAAGACATCAAGTGCCACCGTGATGAGGCATTGCGCTACTGGCACCACCGGGTGCCTTAACTTCTGGGGCCAAAGCGCTCGGCTGTCGTGCTCTGATCTGCCTTGCGTCAATTAAGGTTGGCGCAAAGCTTGCTATGCTAGTACAAGGAGAGAAAATCGTTTATGCGTAAATTTGACGAGATGTACACCCAGTTGCCTTATGAGTTTTTTACTCAAGGCGCACAGATACGTGACCACTACAAAATTTACGACGAATGGCTAGCGCGCCAACCTGGCGACATGATGGCCAAACGGCGGGAAGAGGCTGAGTTGATCTTCCGCCGCGTGGGCATCACCTTTGCTGTCTATGGTGAAAAAGACGAAGACGGCGCGGGCTCTGAGCGGCTCATACCGTTTGATTTGATCCCCCGCATCATCCCCGCCCATGAGTGGTCCAGCATGGAGCGCGGCTTGGTGCAACGCGTGACAGCTCTTAACCGCTTTATTGACGACGTCTACCACGGCCAAGACATCATCAAGGCCGGCATCATCCCGCGTGACCAGATCGAGAACAACGCCCAGTTCCGCCCCGAGATGATGGGTGTTGATGTGCCCAACAAAATCTACTCCCACATCTCAGGCATCGACATCGTGCGCGCCGCAGACGCCCAAGGCGCCGGCGAGTACTACGTGCTTGAAGACAATCTGCGCGTGCCCAGCGGCGTGAGCTACATGCTGGAAGACCGCAAGATGATGATGCGGCTGTTCCCCGAGCTCTTCAACGCCCACCGCGTGGCCCCGATTGCGCATTACCCCGACTTGTTGCTGGAAACCCTGCGCGCCAGTAGCCCCGCCACCACCGCCGAGCCCACTGTGGTCGTGCTCACCCCCGGCATGCACAACAGTGCTTATTTTGAACACGCTTTTTTAGCCCAACAAATGGGTGTGGAGCTGGTGGAAGGGCAAGACTTGTTTGTTAAAGACAACTTTTGCTATATGCGTACCACACGCGGCCCCAAGCGCGTGGATGTGATCTACCGCCGCGTGGACGACGACTTCTTGGACCCCAAAGCCTTCCGCCCCAACTCGACCCTGGGCTGCGCTGGCCTGATGGAGGTCTATCGCGCCGGCCATGTCACCATTTGCAACGCCGTGGGCACGGGCGTAGCTGACGATAAATCAATCTACCCCTACGTGCCGAAGATGATCGAGTTTTACCTCGGTGAAAAACCCATCCTCAACAACGTGCCCACCTACATGTGCCGCAACAAGGACGACCTAGCCTACACCCTGGCCAACCTGAAAGACCTGGTGGTGAAGGAAGTGCACGGCGCGGGTGGCTACGGCATGTTGGTGGGGCCTGCGTCCACCAAGGCTGAAATTGAAGATTTCAGGCAAGCCATTTTGGCCAACCCCAACGGCTACATCTCGCAGCCCACCCTGAGCCTCTCAAGCTGCCCCACCTTTGTAGAGAGTGGCATTGCCCCGCGCCACATTGACCTGCGGCCCTATGTGCTGAGCGGTAAAACCGTGCAAATGGTGCCTGGTGGCCTGACCCGAGTGGCCTTGAAAGACGGCTCATTGGTGGTCAACTCCTCGCAAGGCGGCGGCACCAAAGACACCTGGGTCCTGGAAGCCGACGATGCACCGGATGCTGATGCTGCAGCGGTCGCACCCTCGCAGAGCCAAAGCCAGAGCCCAATGTCAACGTCCTCTTCGTCATCCTGAACCCAAGGAGTTCCCCATGCTGTCACGCACCGCCGATCACCTCTTCTGGATGTCCCGTTACACCGAGCGGGCTGAGAACACCGCCCGCATGCTCGATGTCAACTACCAAACCTCCCTGCTGCCGCAGTCTGATGCCGTGGCGCTGGTCGGTTGGCAAGGCCTGCTCAGCATCAGTGAGCTCTTGCCAAGCTACAAAGAAAAGCATGGCGACATCAAGGTAGCCGAGGTTATGGACTTCATGGTCAAGGACGAAAGCAACCCGTCCAGCATCATGTCCTGCCTAAGCGCTGCCCGCGAGAACGCCCGTGCGGTGCGCGGCACCCTCACCACCGAAGTCTGGGAGACGCTCAACACCACCTGGCTTGAAGTCAAACGCATGATCAAAAGCGGCGAGTTTGAGCGTGACCCGGCCCAGTTTTTTGAGTGGGTCAAGTTCCGCTCGCACCTGTCCCGTGGCGTCACCGTGGGCACCATGCTCATGGACGAGGCCCTTTATTTCATGCGCTTGGGTACTTTTCTGGAGCGGGCCGACAACACCGCGCGCTTGGTGGATGTGAAGTTTCACGCTGTGCAGAGCGACTTTTACGGCAACGCCAGCGGCAAAGACCAAGAGTACGACTTCTACCACTGGAGCGCCATATTGCGCAGCGTCTCCGGCTTTGAGGTGTACCGCAAGGTGTACCGCGACGTCATCAAGCCCGAGCGTGTGGCCGAGTTGCTAATTCTGCGCGCCGACATGCCCCGCTCCTTGCACGCCAGCCTGAACGAAGTTGTGAACAACCTGAGCATGGTCGCCAACGACGCCAACAGCGAAACCCACCGCCGCGCGGGCAAGCTATGCAGCGAGCTGAAATACGGACGCATAGACGAAATTTTGGCCACCGGCCTGCACGCCTACCTAACCCAGTTTTTGGACCGTATCAACGACCTGGGCGCCCACATCAGCCAGGAATATTTGGTGCCTTCGGCGGGGTAATGATCCTCAGAGCGTGAAACGAAAAATAATTCAGTTAATTGAGACCTCAGCGTTAGTCATTTTTTGAGAGACTATGCAATACGACTTTTATTCAAGTCCGAGTTCAAAATTTAAGGCCGGACCGCGATCTCGTTTTTAACCGCCACTACGCCATTGACATTTCGTGCGATGCGTTCTGCGGAACTGCACTCCTCGATATTTTTAGCGAAGCCTGACAGCATGACGGTGCCTTTGAGCGTCTCAACGCTGATGGCGGAGGCGTCCACCTTGAGGTCTTCAATAAAGCGGGACTTGATTTTGGTGGTGATGGTGGCGTCGTCAATGTAGGCGCCTACGGTTTCTTGGCCTCGGGTGACGGCACAGCCGGAGGCGGTGAGTAGCGCTATTGCCGCCATCGCGGCACAAAGGGGGGTGCGAATTTGCATGTGCTGGCTCCTTTAAAAGGACGCAAGTCTGTCAGTTGGCCCCTGTTCAGAGTTATGAAATATCAATCTGTTTCATGCAGACCCGCAGAAAACCTGTCTGGAGGCGAAAAAAAGGGCCTTCAAGAGGCCCGATTTTTTGTGTGAGCTTGATCAATCAGCCAAGCCGACGTACACATTTTGTACGTCGTCGTTTTCATCAATAGCGGATAAAAACTCTTCAACTTCAGCCATTTGCTCTGCACTCAGGTTGGCCGGGTTAACGGGGTTTTTGGATTTGTAACCCAGCTTGGCTGACAACACGTTAAAGCCTTGGGCGGGCAGGGCGCGGCTCACTAAATCGAGGTCGGCGGCGTCG